>CALKMO010000296.1 GCA_937991785.1 uncultured bacterium
CGGATTCATGTACGTCACCGTCGAGGACGGCCACAGGTGGTCCTCGCCCATGACCCGCATCGAAAAGCTGCACGGCATGTTCCCGCGCCAGTACCCCAGCCGCTGGGACGACAGGTCCGTCCCGGTCCGCAACGACAACAGGCCCTACGCCGACAGCGCCGTCTGGCTGCTGGACGCGATGAACATGTACGTCCGCGAGACGGGAGATGCAGGCATCCTGGCCGAAACCGTCGGTTCGGTAAGACTGACCGATCCTTCATCGCCCGAAACTTCCTCGATAGTAGGCTGCGACAAGCGGCGGACCGTGGCTGAGACGGCCCTCGAGATACTGGAATGCTACTTCCGCCACGCAGCAGACTCGCCATACGGACTGACCCAAATCATGTACGGCGACTGGTGCGATCCTGTGGATATGTTCGGCACGTCGCGCGTTGGCGATCCGTCCGCACGGGGCGAGGGCCGCGGGGCGCAGGTAAGACTGAGCGCGCACGTCTTCAACGCCGCGCTCGCCACCGTGGACCTGCTCGAATCGCCCGCCGCCCGCCGCGCCGCCGGAACCGATGCCCTGGCCGGCCGGGTTGCGAAAATAAAGGAGGCGGCCGTCAGGCTCAGGCGGGCCGTCGTCAAGATCGGTTGGGAGCCTGGGACCAGGGGGAGACCGGGCGCGTTCCTGTCGGCCATACACGAACTCGACCGCGACGGTTCCCGCCCGGACTATTCGAAGGGCCGGACCGGTTACACTCTGGGTTCTCTCCGCGGCCGCGACTTCGACGGCATCCCACGCCGCGAGCTCCTGGCGCAGGCCCATTGCATCCCTATGCTCCTGGCACGCCGCGACTGGCTCGACCCGGTCCCGGGCGCCGAGGACATGATCCGCGATATGCTCGCCACCGCGGACGAGCTGCTATACGACGACGAGCTTGGGCTGCGGCTGTATCATCCGCCGATAGCCAACTGCGAAGCCTCGCGCAGGATGGTCGGCCGCATGGGCGTATTGCCGGCGGGCTGCGCGGAGAACGGCGAATACCACCACGCGCAGATACAGATGCATTTCTTCCGCCTGCGCGTCCCGGGCCAGGAGGACACGGTCTGGAGGCAGTTCAAACGCATGATCTCAGCCTTCAGAGGCGAATCTTTGGCCGGTCCGTTCGAAATGCCGTGCACATCGTACGCGTCCGACCGCAGCGATCCGCACTTCGGCAAAGGCATGTACTTCGGATTGTCCGGCTCGACGGATTGGATCGTCGAGTTTTTCCAGGAAATCGCCGGCATACGCCTGAACCTCCTCGGGAACGGGCCGGCGGTGGCGATCGAGCCGCGGTTGCCGTCCGATATAGGCGGCGAGCTTTCGTTCCGCAGGATCATCCACATGTACGAGGGCGGCGGACGCTACAGGCGCATGCCGCTCTCGCTTGATATAAGACGAGCCGCCGGCGGCCGGAGTTCGGCAAGATGTCGCTCGTCGGAAGGACGCGCTCCTGAGCGGCGCGCGGGGGCGATGTCCGTCCCGGGTCTCCGCGTCGCGGAGAATATGCGCGTGACCATAAACGGCCGGGAGGCGGAAAAGCCGGAGGTCGCCGGCCTGGAAGGAATCGAGCGGCTGGATATACGCATCGAGTACGCGACGGGCTGAGTCGGGCCGATTCGGGACGGAGGCGGGGATCGCCTCAGCCCCTGCGTAAGGCCATTGGATAGAATCGTTACGCCGCATGGACGATGCGCCTCCCGGCAGAAGCATGCGCTTCGATTACGACGCCGTCTCCGAGCATTACGACCGACACCGCTCGTGGACGGGCGTGCTGCCCCGCAGGATCCTCCAATGGGCCGGCACGGGGCCTTCCGACGCCGTGCTTGAAATAGGCTGCGGGACGGGCAATTTCACCTTGCACATGGAGCGCATCTCGCGCTCCCGGATCGTAGCGCTCGACTTGTCATTCGGTATGCTCGCAAAGGCCGCCGGAAAACTCTCCAGGACATCCCTGGTCCAGGCCGACGCCATCCGAAGCCCATTCCCCGACGGCTCCTTCGCGCTGGTCGCCGGAGCCTTCGTGCTGCACCACATCGGCGACAGGGATGCCCTGTTCCGCGAGATCCGCAGGCTGGTTGGGGCGCCGAACCGGCCAGGCAGGGCGGCCTTCGTAACGACCGGCCACGCCGAGATACGATCGCATCCGCTCGCCGAGTTCTTCCCGTCGTTCGCCGCCGTGGATCTCGCCCGTTTCCCGGATATACCCGAGGTCGAGGTCGGACTGCGAAGGTCGGGATTCGAAGATGTCCGAGTCGAGCCGGTCGAAGTCCGGCGGTCTGCGAGCGAAAGGCACTACCTGGAAAAAGTGCGCGGCAGGTTCATAAGCACGCTGTCGCTTATACCGCGGCCCGAATTCGAGGAGGGCCTGGCGCGGCTGGAGGCGGCCGTCGCGTCGGGCAGGCGCCTCGATCTGACCTGGCGCGGCAGCCTGTTGCTGGCCTCAGTCTCCCCCTCGCGACGAACCGCGTGCGTCTCGAATCGGCCGCCGTCCGCCCTGTCTTCCTGAGTCTCCGACACCGTACGCCCTCATCCTCCGCGAAAAGCTCGATAACCTCACCGTCGCCATCCGGCCTTTCGGCGGCTCGGGGGATCGTTTTCCCGCTCATTACGGCGCTTCATACGCCCCTCGGTCGCCATCAGCCGGATGCGGAATGCCGACGGTCCAGGACCAGGCTTGCCGCATGGACCGACGGGCGGGAGAAGGGCATTGCCTCGATTCCGGAGGCATTACATCCATGTTACGCAAAAAATATCTCAAGATCCCTGTTTTTGAGTGCGGTTAATCCCAAGTTGCTCCCACCCGTCGCACGAAGACCCCGCTGCACCTGGTGCATCCGCCGTCGCTTTTCGGACGAATCGCTTGGTCCTGCAACGTCTCTGTGCGCGGGATAGGCCGAATAGTTTAATAAAAAACGAGGGGCCCGGGATTTTCCGGGCCCCGACTCCACTTAGCGGCTGCCCCCCTCCCACAGGATGCGCATCGCTCGGTTCGGTATATCTTTTATCGGCCATAAAGGCGTGACCCTTTAGAAAAAATTCGACATCCGATGCAGGCGGCAACAAAGCATCCTGAGCACAGACCTTTTCGCTATACGTTCCAGCAAGCCCTTTGTAGGAGAGCCAATACTCCCCGGCTGGATCGAGGCTGGAGGCGGCGACACGAAACCGACATGATCATGGGGTCTTCATGATGTGCTCAGGATCCTTCGCAGCCGCCGATGAGACTGCCGTCGGCTCGGTCCAGGAGTATACGAGCTTCTTGATTTCGGCCGCCTGTCCAGGCTTTACGCCTAGGGTCTGGGCCTTTTCGTCGAACTTTTCGGCTGGGATCCCAAGTTCCCGCGCGAAGACGAGCGCCTGAAAGAGCGCGCCGACGGTACCCGGATGGACTCCATCCGCTATTTTCCCGCGCATTGTGAGTATCCAGTCGCGCGCCGGTTCCCTGTCCCTGGCGAACTCCTCGTACCGCGCCCATGCCATATCAAGGCGCACGACCGGAACGTTCTGTTCCTTCGCGACCCGAAGGATAAGTTCGTTCGTGGCCCGGACGTCCTCGTCGGATGCCTTCAATCCGCTCGACCCGCGCGGATCCGTAGCGACGGTAGACCATATCAGTTTCACGCCGGCTTTCCGCGCCTGTCCGGCCATCGCGCGCAGCGCTTCTTCGAGTGCCTTCTTTCCCTCCTCGTCCTTTACGGCGATGTAGTCCTGGACTACCAGAATGGCCGGCAATTCTTTCGCAATGGAGTGCCGTTTCTCGAGGACCTGCCTGCATGTCGTTCCGATCCAACCGGTAATCGCCTGGCCACCGTTGCCGAGCTTCTTGAGGGAGAAAGGGATGTCCTGTCCCTTCGTCGCCTCTACGAGCGCCTCGAAGTAGCCATAGGCGCCTTCCTTGAGCCCTGCCGAGGCGGCGAGGGAATCGTCGGGCTTGTAGTCCGGCCGGCCCGTGGGCTTGCCGGCGGTGATGGAATCGCCGACGAACAGGACGAGAGGCTTGCGCGGGGCGGCCTGTTGCTTTGCCTCTTCGCATCTTCCTGCGCCGGCGAGCGGCAGGGTGAACGCCATCAGCGCGGAAATCTGCATCGCGCGGCGCATAACTCCAGCCTCCCTCCGAGCCAAATAAACGGAGCGAACGCACGGCGCGGCCGACCGGGTTCCCATGTAGCTCCGAATCCAAGCCGGAGCGAATCCCATCGCGCGTCGCGCTTTTGAAGTGGTGGGCGGTACTGGACTTGAACCAGTGACCCCCAGCTTGTCGAGCTGGTGCTCTAGCCAGCTGAGCTAACCGCCCATCGCTGCGGATTCCGCCGCCATTCATTTACTGCCAGATACTCCATCCGGCGTCAAGTGGAAGAGGAAGATCGCGAGCCGGTTGCGCCGTTTGCGGATGAGACAGGGGGATCTTTTGCGGGGGAAAGGAGGCTTTGCCCCGATGCTCAAGAGCGAGCGCTTATCGCGAAATAAGCATGTCATTTCTTTTTTCGCCGCCTTTGGATATCGGCGATCCTTTCGGCGGCCGGGCCATAGCCCAGGTCCGCCGCTTTTCTGTACCACGTGATCGCCTCATCCAAGTCTTCAGGTATGCCCCAGCCGAGTTCGTAGACCTGGCCCATGTTGAAAAGACCCTCGGGGTCGTTTTGGGCCGCTGCCTTCCGGAACCACTTTCTCGCCTCTTCCTTCTGGCTTAGCACCGGCCCATAGCCGATGGCTAACATCCTGCCGAGGGCGTTCTGTGCAGCGGCGTGGCCTCCTTCCGCCGCGGCTCGATAGTGGCGTTCCGCCTCACGGTAACGTTTAGCATCAAAACAGAGCTTCCCAAGCAGGTAGGATGCCTCCGTATCGTTCGGCTTTGCCTCGAGCGCCGCGCGGAAGGAAGCCTCGGCGGCATCCTGCTTGCCGGCTACCATCGCGTCTTTGCCCGCCTTCATATGTTGCTCGTAGATCTGTTCGGCCGCCCCGGCAACCGGCGGAGGTTGTACCGTGGAAGGATGCTGGGGTGTTCCGCCCGAAGCTCCTCCGGCGGACGTGGCCGCGGTTTGACCTTCTTCGAATCCGCCGGACGCTTGGCGCGGAGCGGTAGGCGTTTTCGCTGCTTTCTTGCGCATCTTTTCCGAGAGTTCTGCCGATTTGCCGGTGGCCGGAGCGTAGCCCAGCTCCGCAGCCTTGCGGTACCACTTTAAGGCCTCGTCCCAATCTTCCGGTATGCCCCAGCCAAGTTCGTAGACCTGTCCCATGTTGAAAAGACCTTCGGGATCGTTTTGGTCCGCCGCCTTCCGGAACCACTTTCTTGCTTCTTCTTTATTGCTGAGTACCGGTCTGTAGCCGACTACAAGCATCTTGCCGAGAGCGTTTTGCGCCGGAGCGTGATTTCTCTCGGCTGCCTCCCTGTAAAACTTTTCCGCTTCCAGATAGCGTTTCGCCGCAAAGGCTGTCCTGCCAGCCATGTAAAGCGCCTCTGGGTCGTAGGGCTTTGCCACGAGCGCCCCGTCGAATGCCGCCGCCGCTCTCCCGAAGTCGTTCGCCGCAAAGGCTTCGCGGCCTTCGTTCATCTTTGCCTCAAATTCGGACGCGATCGGCGTTGCCGGTTGGACGGGCCGATCCTTTGCCGGCGATTTTCCGGGTCGGGGTTTTTCGGCCGTCTTGCCGCCGGCATCCTCGGCGGATTTCCCCACCCGCTCCGAAGCGCCGTCGTCCGATCCTGTCGGGGGCTGTGCTTCCCGCCGTTCGCCGGTTTCTGAGGTGGGCGAGGCCGGGCCGCTCCCCGTCGGCCCATGTCCCGGATCCTTTCGATACCCCACGCCCACCGTTTCGGCGTCCCGCGCATCTTTCGCTCCTTCCTCCGATCCTCCGCCAGTTGGCGTAATGCCAGACGCCTTTGCACCAGGCGCTTTGGAACCGCCCGCCGGCGTCCCGCCGTTCCCGGGGGCGGCGGCGCTTTCATCGTAATCCTTAGCTTCCCTGGGCGTTACGAGCCGCAGCCCCATAACGATTCCGATGGCGGATCCGACCAGCATCAGAAGCAGGCCGAACAGCAGCAGCAGGCCCCACGGCATTCCTCCGGAGTGGGGATGCGGGGCGGCGACCGCCGGAGGCGCCGGTGCCGGGCCGCCGTGCTGAAGAGGCTGAGGCACAGCGCCTGGCATACCTGCGATTTTGCTCGCTTTGGAGATAACCGTAGGCGGCGGCTCTTCGTGCGCCGCGGCCGGCGACGGGGCAGGCGGAGCCGCCGGCGGATCGGGACAGACCTGAACGCCGGCGTGGTACGCCCCGGAGGGGAATACGACCTTGCCGCACTGAGGACAGAACTTTGCCGAGCTTGTCAGAGCCGCGCCGCATTCTTCGCAATATTTTGGACGGTTGTTCATGTCCGCTCCTTTTTCCCGCCCGCCACTTGCGAATATCGCTCCACGAACAGCGACCGCCCGCTGAACGAAGGCGGCTTTTGGTTTATGGTTTAACATACGCCGAAGCCGCAAGTCAATCCGTTGGTATATTTATCCGCGAGCGCTTAGTACACTGTACAGTGTTTTGGTTTGCGCTAACAATGTTTCCGGCAAGGTATGGACATGCTGGGGATGCCTGACGGGCGAGGGGGGCGGGCGGACGACTGCGGGGCGTCCGGCGCAGCCGCCGATGAGTTGCCGCGCCGACCGGCGCAGGGCCTCCGAGGTTGAGGGGCACCGATAATGACGATCAGCAGCGGGAAAAGGATCGAGTCCGGTCTTCCGCGCCTCTGGCAGGGCGTGTCAATGTGTTTCGTGGCCTTCCTTGCGGCCGCCGCGGCGATCGCCGGGTTTTTGAGAGACGACGGCCTGGAGGAGGCGGTTAGGCGGACGGTGGCAGCCAAGACGCGCGGCATGGGAAGCTTCGATAGCATGGATATACTGCCGGACGGCACGCTCAAACTCAGCGAATTCTCCCACGGAAAGGCGGGAGTTTTTCCGGAGATCGGGCCATGGAAGGCCAAGGAAGCGCTGTTGTTGATCGGTACTTTGTCGTGGCCGCCCGCGGTTAAGGCGGTAAGGCTGAAAGGCGTAGGTCCGGTGCCGGTCAAGTTCGATCCGGCGCGGATGCTTGAGGGCGGGCCGCCGGACATCCCCGACTACCGGCTTTCATTCGAAGGCGCCGATTTGGAGATCGAAGCGCCGATGTTGGGCAGGCTTAGTTTGAAGGGCTGTTCTGGCGAGATAACTGACGAAGGCTCCGGCGTTCGTGCGGAGCTATCGGCGTCCAAGTTGGGAGACCGCGATTTCCCTGTCAGGTGCCTTGTAGAGCCCGGGGGACGGATCCGGATGGAATCCGGCGCCGTGGAGCTGGAGGGGCTCGGGCTGTACCTGTTCGGCGCCTTCTCCTCGCTGGCGAACCTGACGGGGAGTATAAGGATAGAACAGGCGGCCTTAAGCGGTTGGCCGATAGATACGGCGGATGCCGTCGTCAGGCTCGATCGTGCAGGCGTACGCATCGGAAGCCCCCTCAACCCATGCTTCGTCCGCAGCGGGCCCGACGGGGCCCTGTCGGTTCGCGCGGAGAAGGGGCGGATTGAATTCTCTTTCTCGGAAGGGCCGGGATCGTCGTGG
>CALKMO010000297.1 GCA_937991785.1 uncultured bacterium
CGCTTCGGCGAAAGCTGGTCGGGGCGGCGGGATTCGAACCCGCGACCTCGTGGTCCCAAACCACGCGCTCTAAGCCAAGCTGAGCTACGCCCCGCGGCGATTCGTGTTCGTTGGAGGCCCGCACGGCCGGCGGCCGCCCCACCGTCCCCCCACGCGGCGCCGAAGCGCCGGGCCGGTTCGCAGGGATTTCCCCGGGAGAAAGACGCCCGCGCCGGGATGCCCCCGCCATCCATCCTTTCCGCCGTAAAGGTTCTCCGCTCGACGAAGCAAACCCTGGGCGGAGATTGCATACTTCCCCGCGGCGGTTGTCAAGCGAAAGGTCCCGATCCTCCCTGCGGGATCCTCCGAAACGCCTTCCGTCGAGCGAGTTGCGACTTTGGCGCCGCCATTAAAAAATCGTGGCGGGGACCCGGCGCATGGAGAAGGCGGCGCGCCTTGAGTTGTAAAGCGGGGCCCGAAGCGGTAGAAAAGCGGGCGAAGCGCGCGGCCGATCCGGAATGGAGGGCAGATGCAAATGAGCGGGCAAGGAAACGGCGGCGAAGGGGCGCGCCCAGCGGCGGATCGCGAGGGCGGCGGATCCAAACCCATCGGCGGTCCGGAGGCTGCTTCGGGATCCGTCGAAGCGAACCGATCCGGGAAGGAATCCGCGACGACCGTCGGCATTTCGCCCGTAGGCCGAACCTCCGCGGCGCGGATCGCCAGGGCGGCGATCGCCGGCGGCGCGCTCGGCGCAATGATCGGGCGGGGACTCCTTGGACTGACCCAGACGATCGTGGCGGAGGGCGGCATGAGCTTCGCCGGCTGGGCGGCCCGAGTTTTCCATGATGCCATTCTGCAGAAGCCAGGCGCGAAACTCATCGAAGCGGTATACGGCGAAGATGGTGCCCTGAATCTGCGCGGGGACATCCGGACGCTGTATATCCTCGGGTGCCTCGGGATCGCGGGGGCCGTCGTGGGGTGCCTTGCCGGAGCTGCCGCAGGGTTCTTCCGGCATCGAAGACCTGCGGGAACCGCGGCCGTTTCCGGCGCGGAGACAGGCGGCGGAGGAAAGCTGCCCGCCGGCCTTCCGCTGGGCGCCGCGATTCTGGGGCTGCTCTATCACGGGTTCGTCTGGGGGAACGCGGCGGTGCTCCTGCTGCCCTTCTCGCGGCGCGGCGGCAAAGTTATTACGGCCGCGACGTGGGTCGTAGGGTTTGCGGCGGTTCTGCTATGGGCATGGGCGCTGGAAATGAACTGGCCGGAAGGCTGGTCGAAGATGTACCCGTGATCGCGTTCGATCTTCTTCTTCCTGGGACACATGGCCGGCGCTAAAGAATAGGCAATAAGGGGGAACTTCGCACAACCTCCACCGGTAAAGGATTCGGAAACCAGAATGGGCGCGGAAGGCGGCGAAAAGGTCCTGATTCGTCTGTACGAGAGGATGGCGTTGATCCGGGCGTTCGAGACGCTCATGGAGGAAAGAGCCCGCGCCGGCGAGCTGTGGGGGACGTTCCATTCGTCGGTCGGACAAGAGGCGGCGGCGGTGGGAGTTTGCGCCGCGATCGGGCGCGAGGACCTGCTTGTAAGCAACCACCGAGGGCACGGCCATTTCATCGCCAAGGGCGGCGAGGTCAGGACCCTGGCGGCGGAGCTGTACGGGCTTCCCGACGGCTGCTGCGGCGGCAGGGGGGGCACGCAGCATTTGTACGGTCCGGAATTCGGATTCGCCGGCAGCAACGGCATAACCGGCGGCGGAATACCGATCGCTACGGGACTGGCTCAGGCGCAGAAAATGCTCGGCACGGGACGCATCGTGGTTTGCATGTTCGGCGACGGGGCATCGAACCAGGGCGTCTTCCACGAAGGCCTTAATATGGCGGCCATATGGCGCCTGCCGGTGCTCTATGTGTGCGAGAACAACGGATGGGCCATGTCTACGCCGACCAGCGAGGTGACGGCAGGCTCTTCGATCGCCGCCCGCGGCGCCGCCTACGGCATCCCGTATGCGAGGGTTGACGGGAACGACGTGGAGGCGGTCTTGCGGGCCGCATCGGAAGCGGCAGCCAGGGTCAGATCCGGCGAAGGCCCGTACCTGCTCGAGTGCCTGACGTGGCGTATCCGCGGCCACTCCAGATCGGACGATAACTTTTATCGAGACAAGGCGGCGGAAAAGGCGTGGGCAGACCGCGACCCTCTGAGGATCGCGGCCGGAAGGCTCGTCGCCTCGGGCGCAGCGTCAGATTCCGAGATTAAGGCGATCGAAGAAAGGGCGCGGGGGGAAGTGATGCGGGCCGTCGAGGCATGCCGCTCCGCCAGGCGCCCGGACGGCTCCTCCGCCGCATCGAAACTTTACGCCACGCCGATCGAACCATCCGAACCGGATCCCTCGGTCGAACCGTTGAAGGAAGGAGAATTCGAAGAGAAATACTATTGGGAGGCGATACGCGAGGCTCTATGCGAAGAAATGGACCGCGACGAGCGCGTCTATTTGTTCGGCGAAGACTGCGCCGAGTACGGCGGGTGCTTCAAGGTCACACGCGGGATGCTGGAACGCTACGGCAAATCCAGGGTGATAAACACCCCAATAAGCGAAGCCTCGATAGTCGGATTGGCTGCCGGGGCCGCAATGGGAGGAGTACGACCCGTAACCGAAATAATGTTCATGGATTTCATCCTGCTGGCCTTCGACCAGATCGCCAACCATGCCGCCAAATTCCACTACATGTACGATGGGCGCGTCCGCGTTCCGCTGGTGATAAGGACACCCGCCGGAGGATACCGCGGCTACGGAGCGACGCACTCCCAATCGCTGGAATCCAGGCTGCTGGGAATCCCCGGATTGAAAGTCGTTGCGCCCTCGACGCCTCGGGATGCAAAGGGACTGTTGAAGACCGCGCTGCGCGGCGGCGACCCCGTCATATTCGTCGAACACAAGGGGCTTTATGGAACCCGCGGACCGGTACCGAAGCGCGAAGAGACCATACCGCTGGGCAGGGCTCGGGTTGCAAGAACCGGAAAGGACGTGACTGTCGCATCCTACAGCTATGGGTATATCCTGAGCCTCAAGGCGGCCGAGGCGCTCCAACCCGAAGGCATATCGTGCGAGGTCGTGGACTTGCGAAGCCTGGTTCCGATGGACGCGGCAACCGTGGCCAAGTCGGCATCGCGCACCCAGAAGCTCGTGATCGTAGAGGAAGGCCACCTGACGGGCGGCATAGGCGCGGAACTCGCCGCCAGAGTTCAGGAAATGGCATTCGGCTATCTAGACGCTCCCATCCGTCGCGTAGCCGCGGCCGACTTCCCAATCCCAGCCGGTCGCGAACTCGAACGTGCCATCCTGCCCTCAGTCGAATCAATAGTCTCTGCTGTTCGCGAGCTGACATGCGGCTGAATACGTCGCAGGGCGTACGAGATGTCTCGACCTCCGCAAATCAAGGGCTTTGTTATGCTCGTATAGTAATGCGATGCATCTTAAAGGAGTTTGATGAGCAAACCGCTTAGATGCTTTCACGCATAATCTGGGCGAAATTACTATTTCAAGTTGCGATCCCGACTGAGGAGACAGATTATAACATATTTTATGTCAATAGGTTAAGATTTAAAATATCAATCCATTCTGAGCTTAATCAGATATTGCGAAATAGGAATGGAAAATTTTAGTATCGTTTGCGTATAAATGTTTGCATTCAATCGTTGCTCGGTGTATATGGTAGAGAGGTCCGACCAGGAAGTCTGGGAGGCCGTTCTGCCTGCTGAGATGCAACGGGCGAATGGGACCGCGATTCGCTAGTCGGGTAACGTCTCAGGGAAGGAGAGGAACATGCGAGCGAAGATGCTTGCGCAACCGTCGGGAAGATTGGGCTTGATCGCAATATGCTTGATCGCGCTCACATGGATGCTGATTGTGGATCCTGCCGGATGTGGCGAATCTTCGGTTCATGCCCCCGCCCCGATCAACCCATACAAGGGGCTGCAGGATCGGGAAGATGTCTTTGAGTTCGCGGAAAAACCAAGGGTTGGGAAGCAAGGAGATAAGTGGGTTATTTCCTTTGCCAGCAAAGGCAAGTGCGACGCCACGGTCAGCATCCTGGACAAGGACGGCAAGGTGATCCGGCACCTGGCCAGCGGCGTGCTCGGCGCGAACGCTCCGTATCCCTTTCAACAGAATTCGCTGAGCCAGAAGATCGAATGGGACGGCCTGACGGACGATTTCTCAAAGGCCGACGTTGCGGGGTGCAAGGTCAGGGTTTCGCTGGGGCTTAAGGCGGAGTTCGACAAAAACATCATATGGGATCCTTACGCGATGCCGGCCGGTATAACTCCCACGGGAGGGAAAAAGGGTGAGCCGGGGTATCTTCTGGCGGAAGGGAAGGACGGAGTTCGTTACGTCGGGGCGCGTTCGGGTTGGTGCTTCGGACGCGCCTACGACAAGGACGGTAAATATCTGTACACCTTCTTCCCGCCGAACGCGTCGAAGCTGGAAGAGTCTTTCAAAGCGTTGTCGCACCCGTTCGGCACAACGATCTGGGGCGACAAGGTGCTCCTGATCCAGCCGGGCAGCGGTTTCACATGCGGCTTCGCTCAGCTCCATCCCAACGACAAATCCAAGATCGTCAAGGAACTTCACGGCGCCGAGGGCGATCTGCTGAACCTGGTAACGGTGATGAAGCTGCAATCGGATGCCGGCGAGATAAAGGCCGTACCGGCCTCCTCGGTCGCTCTCCCGCCTTACAAGCCCGTGGCAGGGACCGTTTCGCCCAAGGATCAGAAAGGGGCCTCGGCGGCGAGCTGGTTCTCCAACTATCCCAGGATGGTTGCCGACCGTGCCTTGGATGAACTATACATGACCGGCCCCGGCGGCCTGAGCAGGGTGAACGGGAAAACCGGAGAGCGCGATCTGTCGTGGTTTCCCGATGGCCTGGGGGCGGGCTGGGTCGGCTCGGCGGTCGGCGAGGTATCCGTCGGCTTCGACGGGCTGATTTACCTGCGCACCGGCCCGTTCCATTATGGCCATTGGCTCTGCCGGCTGTCGCACGACGGCAAGCCCGTCCCGTTCAAGGAGAACGCCGTTGACGTCGCAGCCGCAAACAAGGAATGGCAGGCGAAGTACAAGCAGAGCCTCGGCGCCCCATTGCTTCCGGGGATAACGGCCATCCATGTCGGCATGCCGCCTACGCAGTGTCAGGGCATGAGCTGGGGATTCTACGCCTCCCCCGGCGGCAACGTGGTGGCGGTAACCATCGTCGGCCCCGGCGGCATATCGGGCGAGTGGATGGAGAAGCACGGGCTGGTCAACCCGGATGGCAAGCTGCCGTCTCGAGGCGGGAATATCGTTGTCGTCTGGGACAGGGACGGCAAGCTTCTCTCGCCAAACGCCGTCTTTTATACGTCGGCGAGCGGCCAAGGCTTGGCGATGGATCGCGACGGCAACCTCTATCGGCACGAGACCTGGGTAATACCCCCGGACGGCAACGGAAGGCATGCCGGATTGACCGATTCGTCGCCGATGCTGCGCTCGATAAGTTGTCTGGTGAAATACCGCGGCAGAGGAGGTGCTTTCCCGCTCGGAACGGGACCGGGCGAACGGCAGAAGAAGAACGACAAGTGGAATCCCAACCCGTGGGTGCTTCCGGAACCCGAAGAGATAGAGGACGCGATCGAACTGAAACCCGTGAGCCACGGGGAGAGGATCGGCACGCCGATAAAATGCCGCGGCGCGCTGTGGGCCTATCCCGGCATGTGGACAGAGCCGGGGTGCACATGCACCCACCTGCGATGGGACCTGGACTTTTACGCCCGCGCATGGCTGCCTTCTCCACATCTGTTCTCGGTGGTCGTACTCGATTCCAACGGCAACCGGATAGCCCGCATCGGCCGCTACGGAAACGTTGACGACGCCGATCCCAAATGCGGAAAGATCCACACGGCATGGCCTGTGGCCGCGGCAGTCAGCGAGGAAGCGCTCTACATAATGGATCACGGCGACCTTCGCGTGATAAGGTGCAAGCTTTCCTATGCTGCAGAGGAAACATTGCCGCTGCCGTAAGCGGTCGCATGTGCTCGCGAGATATAAAAGTAGAGAGGCAGGATCGGGAGGGTTGGCGAAGGAAAAGAAGTCGCCAAGTAAGAGACAGGGCGAGGGAAAAACAGCGGCGGCGAGAAGCGCCTTGAAGAGGGGGAGAGAGGCGAGGAGACGAAGGAGAAATCGAAAATGCGAAACCGCGTGTTGAGCGTTACGGAAAAAGATGCGATCGCGGTTGTTCGTGGTGCGCGGGTCGTAGCTGCGGCGGCGTTTCTTGCCTTCTTTGCGGGCGGCACCCATGGAGCGGCAGCCGGGGAAGGTGAGGGGACGGCCGCCGGCCTGAATCCGTACAACGGGATGCAGGAGCGGGAGGAGGTCTTCGAGTTCGCGGAAAAACCGAAGGTCGAGAAACGCGGAGATAAATGGGTCGTAACGTTCGCCGCTAAGGCGGCGTGCGACGCGACGGTGGCCATAATCGGCCCGGACGGGAAGGTTGTCCGGCACCTGGCCGGCGGCGTGCTGGGGAAGAACGCCCCGTGGCCGTTCAAGCAGGGGACGCTTTCGCAGGCGGTCGAGTGGGACGGGAAGGACGACGACGGCAAGCCCGCGCCGGCCGGAGGCAAGGTCAAGGTGTCGCTGGGGCTCAAGGCGGAATTCGATAAGATCGAGAAACAACACCTTTTCTCCGGCATACGCGGCATGGCGGTAGATAAGGACGGGATGCTTTATGTTGCGATGGCCAACGGGGTGCTGAGCGAGAGCGTGCACGTATTCGACCGACAGGGCAAACTGGTTCGGACGATCTGGCCGGCGCCGGCATCGGTTCCGCCGGAGAAAAACAGCCTTTACATCTGGAACAAGACTCCAAGGGGCCAGCCGGCACCCATGCGAAACCGCCACGGCGGCGGTTGGGACTTCGACATCATGCCGGGGCTTTCCTTCTTCGAAAACATCAAGAATTGTTCGTCCCCTGTCGCGGCCGCGCCCGACGGACGGATTTGCATCCTGTGCGCCGGCGGGGAACGCGGGCCGGTCCGCATCCTCTTTCTGGATAGCAAGGACGGTTCGTGCCCGGCCGGAAGCTTTTTCGATCTCGGAAACGTAAATAAAGGGGGACTGGCCACCTCCGGCATAGCGATCTCGCCCGACGGCAAGTGGATATATTTCGCGGGCCGGGTCCCCTCCCACGCATCTCCCGGAACCAGCCACGCGGTCCACCGCGCGCCGATAGACAAGCCGAATGCGCCGGCGGTATTCGTCGGCGAGGTCTCCAAGCCGGGCAACGACGACAAGCACTTCAACGCTCCAACTTCCATAGCCTGCGACAAGGACGGGAACCTCTATGTGGCGGACACCGGCAACAAGCGCATCCAGATCTATAAGCCGGACGCTACCTTCCTGAAAACCGTCCCAGACGCGCCGTACCGCGCGATAGCGGTCAGCCATAAGACCGGCGCGATCTACGGCTTGTGGCAGACGGACAAGGGATGGCCGAAACCCATGGTCATAACGAAGCTGGCCGGCCTGGAGAATCCATCCAAGTCGGCCGAGATCGTAATCGGATGCCCTAAGGGATCGGAAGGCTACCGCGGAGCTATGATCGCGGCCGATCCGACATCCGACCCGCCAGCCGTGTGGTTTGCCGGAAGCCACACCAAGCATCCCGAAGTGCTCGTCAAGATCGAAGACCAGGGAGATAAGCTCGTCCAGACGGTTGACGCTTGGCAGGCCAACGGTCTATCCAAGGAGACGGGCGAAGGGGACGGCGGGCTGGATTCGCACCAGTACTACATCGCGGCTGACAAGCGGTCCGGTCAATTGGCTTACGCCAACGCGGTGGGGCCCGATGGCCTCTGGTATTCGCGTTCTTCCGCCATGGGAGCCATCGAGCACTGGATAGTCCGGCGCGATCCGAAAACGGATGAATACGTGCCGTTCCCCGCAGACGGAAAACCGGTCAAAACCTGGTGGGACGCCAAGTCGAACTGGACGCATAAGGGCAAGCCTGTGATCGGCATAGAACTCGTCAGCCACGGCGGCGGGCCGCACGGCTTTCAATCACCCTTCGACGTAGCTCCCAACGGCGACATCTACGCCACGACCACGACGGGGAAGAGACACCTGGAAGATATGACGAAGCTTGGAATATTCAACACGGGCAAGCCCAGCGCATTCGACCACATCGTGCTCGTATACGCACCGGACGGGAAGCAGAAACATCCCGCCGCCCTGACCGGCCTATGGGATTGCGACGGAATCCGGGTCGGGCGAAGCGGCGCCGTATATCTCGTCCCCGGCGCAAAGCCGATCGGCCAGCAGATCCCCGACGGACTGGCCCAGGGCAGCAAGTTCCACGACAGCCGGTGGTCCGCACTGGTCAAGTTCGAGGCCTCCTTCGATAAGTATCCGATAGGCCGGATGATAGGAATGTGGGAAGGGAAAAATGCGGAAGGCGCCACGCACAGAATCGGAGGCCGCCAGGTGAAATTCGAGAACGTACTGTGGAGCTACGGCGGAGTCTCGCCGGTTTCGGCCGCTCCCGGCGGATGCACGTGCCTCAAGTCGTCCTTCGATCTGGATTTCTACGAGCGCTCATTCGTCCCGGCTGCGCAAACCCAGTCGGTGAACGTGATTGACGCGAACGGTAACGTTATCGCGCGGCTGGGGGGCTACGGGAATATATCCGATCTGACTCAGGGCAAGCCGCCTTGCTTCGACATCCCCCGATCAGTGGCCGTCTGCGACGATGCCATGTGGGTGCACGATTGCCAACACAGGGCCGTCATAAAATCCAGGTTGTCCTACGCGGCGGAGGAAACCGTATCGGTACCGTAATGTTAGGCATAGGAGACCGATGGGAAATGCGGGCGATGGTTGGCAGGGGCTGGCCGCATTAGGGTTGCGGACTGATCGTCGTTCCTTGAGGCGCGCTTGCAAAACCGTGCGCCGCGGGAATGAACTCATCTTACGAAGGGAAGGAGGTGCATAATGACGAGGGCGTCGCCAAGGGAAAGCAAGAGCTGTCTCTCAGCGGCTCCGACTGAAACGGCGATTTTCTGCGTGGCACCTGCCGGCGGGGCACCTGCCGCCGCGGCTTCGTGCGCATCCACAGCAGCAACCTATCGCATAGCCGAAAGGATAGCAATGTATGCGACCTTGGCGTGCATTTTTCTGTTTGCCGGCGGCGCGAAAGGGGCGGCAGCCGGGGAAGGTGAGGGGACGGCCGCCGGCCTGAATCCGTACAACGGGATGCAGGAGCGGGAGGAGGTCTTCGAGTTCGCGGAAAAACCAAAAGTCGAGAAACGCGGAGATAAATGGGTCGTAACGTTCGCCGCTAAGGCGGCGTGCGACGCGACGGTGGCCATAATCGGCCCGGACGGGAAGGTTGTCCGGCACCTGGCCAGCGGCGTGCTGGGGAAGAACGCCCCGTGGCCGTTCAAGCAGGGGACGCTTTCGCAGGCGGTCGAGTGGGACGGGAAGGACGACGACGGCAAGCCCGCGCCGGCCGGATGCAAGGTCAAGGTGTCGCTGGGGCTGGACGCAAAGTTCGAGAAGCTGGAAACATGGGCGCTGATGTCCTCAATAAAACCGCTGGCGGTGGGAAAAGACGGCGAAGTATACGCCGCGGGCCGGACCGATACGGGAAGCGGCGCCATACACGTGTTCGGCAGGGACGGGAAGTATCTTCGCACGATCTTCCCGCCGCCGGCGTCGCGGCAGGACGGCGGGAAATTGACGCCCGAACGCTTCGGCGGACCGATAGACTGGAACAAGACGGCCAAGGGCGATTTCGTCCCCCGCCGGCACCGTTTCGGGGGAGGATACGAATTCGATATTACGAAGTACCCAGGCTTCTTCGAAAACCTCAGTTCCGGAACCGTCACATCGGGCGGCAAACTGGCCGTTTTGTACTCCGGGCGCGGCACGAAGCTGTTTCTGATAGACGCGCGCGACGGTTCCTGCCCGCCCGACGGCGTGGCGGATCTCGGCAACATCGCGATCGACGGCATGGCGGCTTCTCCGGACGGGAAATGGCTGTATTTCGCCGGCCGGCCGGCAAACCAGTGGGAGAAGAACCGGCCTTTCAGCCACGCCGTGATGCGCATGTCTCTGGAGAAACCGGGCAAACCGGAGGTGTTCGCGGGAGAGCCGGCCAAGGCCGGGAACGACGATTCGCACTTCAACGGCCCCGACCGCGTGGCGTGCGACAAGGACGGAAACGTCTACGTCAACGACCGGGGCAACAACCGGATACAGGTCTTCAAGCCGGACGGAAGCCTTCTGAAAACGCTCCCGGGAGTCAACGGCCTGTTCGGGGTTAGCCACAAGACGGGCGCCATATACCTGTGGAACCAGCCGAGCTGGACGAAGAACCCGACCCTGACAAAGCTTGGCGGGTTGGATAATCCCGCCAAGGTTGCCGAAATGACGATACAGGCGAACTGGCAGCAGTGGCGCGAGGGCAAGCAGTCGGCGCTTCTGGCCGAGGCGGCGGATCCGCCGATGGTATGGTTCGCCGGCTATGCGTACCAAGGGCATCCTTTCCTGGTCGGGATAGAAGACAAGGGGGCGAACTTCGCCGTCGCGGTGGACCTCCTGAAGGCTAACGAACTCCCGAAGAGAGGCGGAGACGTCACGAGCCCCGGCATGTGGACAAGCATGCATGCCGACAGGGTCGCGGACGACATTCTATGGGATCCGGTTGACCCGCTCGGACGCATATACAAGAGAGCGGCCTTCTGGGAATCGAAGCAGAAGGATTTGCCCCAGAACAAGATGTGGGTGGTGCGGCAGGATCCTAAGCTCAAGAAGTGGATAGACTTCGAGTTCGGCGAGCCTTCCTGCGCGCCGGGTTCATTCCTGAGCGGCTATTCGCCGCTTCTGCAGGACGGCAAACCGGTGCTGGGCATATCCATGTTTTACGCCCGCGGCTCGCATCATCATCAAGGGCCCTTCTGCGTGGCGCCGAACGGAGACGTTTACGTATCCGGCACCTACGCGAAGCAGTTCGATGAGGAATTGGAGAAGGCGGGACTGCCGAGGCTTCAGAGCGGCAGGCTCGGCGCCGTCGCGGCGCCGGTCCTGCGGGTCTACGGACCTGACGGGAAACTGAAACATCCGTGCATCCTGCCCGGCCTTGCCGAGCTGGAAGGTTTGCGCGTAGGGCGCAGCGGATCCGTCTACGTAGTGCAGCCGTGGAAACCCGCGGGGCAGAAAATACCCGACGGTTTGGCCGCCGGCGGAACTTACGATGATTCGCGCTGGGGTTCGCTGATCAAGTTCAAGGGCGACTTCAAAACCTTCCCCGTAGGCAGGATCGAAGGCGCATGGGAACCTTCCCCTCCGGAGGCCACGCATGTGGGCGGCGGGATGAAAGTAAAGATAACCGGCGCGCTGTGGACCTACGGCGGCGTCTCGCCGCACTCCGCGCATTACAACAGCTGCACTTGCATGAAGGCCAGCGCCGACCTGGATGACTACGAGCGATCCTGGATATGCGCGACGCAGACCTGCACGGTAAACGTCATAGACTCGAACGGAAACGTTATGGCCCGCCTCGGAGGCTACGGGAACGTGGACGATCTCAAGCCTGGAGGGCCGCTTTTCTTCGGGATTCCGCGGAACGCGGCCGCTTCGGATACCGCGATGTGGGCGGTTGACCTGGACCACAGGGCGCTGGTCAAGGCCGCGCTGGTCTACCGCGCCGAGGAGACGGCGGCCGTGCCCTGATCGGCGGCTCCTGCAACGTGCGGTCGTCGGGCGGCGGCGGCGGCGGTTGGAGGAGGATAAAGAGATGCGGAGAATGTCCGAAATCTTTAGGAGAATCGTTTTGTCTCTCGCCGTTTTTGCCGTCGTGTCGGCAACGGTAATGGCGGGCGCGGCGCCGGGCGGGGAAAACTCGGGCGGCGGCACTATTTACAACGACTACGAGGACTACCGCCAGATGCCTGTCCGCAACGCGGACCTTGTCAGGCTCATGGAGGAGTCTGAGCTGATAACGGTCGTGTCTTTCGATCCGTCGGCGGCGCCGGCGGCGGGAGCGGACGGCAAGGCCGAGTTCAAGGCGAGGGTCGTACATGGACCGGCCCCGGGCGCCAACTGGGAGCAGCGCCTGACGGAATTCAAGGGGAAGTGGGGAAAAGAGCTGGGAGACGAGATACGGATAATCGGCGACCCGAAGGCGTTCCAACCGCCGAACCTGCCCGAGCTGGACGTGAAGCAGAAGTTCGGATTTGTCCCGAGCAAGGATCGCTTCCTGCTGTTCTTGCAGCCCGCCGGCGATGGGGCGTACAAGTGCCACGAGCTTTGCCCGGGAGGGATGCGGCTTTACGAGGCTATAGGCAAGCGTGTAACCGACCATCGGACGCTATATGTCGGAATGGTAGGCGGCAAACTTGCCGTCGAGGGCGGCCCGGGATACCAAGGGCACCCGATGTGCGGTCCGACCATGATGCTCAACGCCCTGCGCGCGATACGGCTCGGGGCTTCTCTGACCGCAAAGTCCGCCGGCGGCGCCGCGGTGGATGTCGAGTTGAAAGCAGGCGGCGCGGCGTTAACCCCGGGACGCTTGATCCTGGCCGCGCCGGCCCTGTGGGCCGAGGCGGAGACTCCGGAAGGCGACGCCGTGCTTCTCTCGCCGCAGGATTACCGCCCGCCTGAGATCGAATCCCCTTACGTGCCGGCCAAGAGCGTTCAGGGCGGCGTTCTCTCGGGCCGCGTAGAGCTGCCCACCGGACCGGTCCCGGACGGCGCGGAGCTTACATGGGCCAAAACAAACCATCGAAAGCGGCTGCTGGGATCGCTTCCGGAGGGCGAGCATACCGTCAGGCTGCTGTGCGCCGTGTACGCCAACGACAAGGGAGATGCGCGGTTCCTGGCGTTCCTCATATCGAACCCCGTGAAAGTCCATGGGAAAGCCGGAGGCGCAACCCCGGCGGACCTGGCGAAACTGAAGGATGCCACCGCCCACGTCCCGGAAGAATCGGCGGCGAAACCCGCCCAGGAGAAATCGGCCAAGGGCACGATAGACAAGGCAAGCCTCAGGGGCGAAATATGGTTCGATTCGAACAGGGACGGCAGCTGGGACATATTCGTGATGAACGCCGACGGTTCCGACGTGCGAAATATAACAAACACTAAGGATAAGGATGAGTTCGAAGCCAAACCGTCGCCGGACGGCAAGCGGGTTGTGTACGTGGTCGGAAAGCTGAAAAACGCCGGCGTATGGGGCGGGCGGTGGGAGACGGGCGAGATATGGGTGGCAGACCGGGACGGCAAAAACGCCAAAAAGATAGCCGATAAAGGCAGCCGCCCGGCTTGGGGACCAGACGGCAAGGTCGTAGCCTACAGCGGCGTCGTGGACGGCAAGGGGTCGTTCGTCGTCCATAACATCGAGACCGGCCAGATAATAGAGCCGCTCAAGAAAGTCGGGAACTGGTTCCGCGACGTATCCGGAGGGCAGATAGCGAGCGGGACTCGGATGGTGGCCTTCGGCGGCAAACTGTGGACGCAGGTTGACGCCGCGCTCTACTCGGCCGAACTGGACGAGAATTACCAGTTCAAGGGATTCAAACCGGTGCATACCACTTACAGGGGCTGCACGCCGCGGTGGGCCGCCGACGGCAAGCGCATCTACTTCGCGCACCATGATCCTGCCTGCAAGGGCGAAATTATATTGTGGGTCATAAACGCCGACGGGTCCGGGGCCAGGAGATTCGAGACACCGACCCGCAAGGTGTGGCCGGGATACGATCCTTTCTGCGAATCTCCGGACGGGACGATGTTCGCCTACCTGAGCGGCGCTGGCATAAGCGTCCACAGGGTCTCGGACGGCGCGGATCTGCCGCTGACCGAGAGGAAGCAGGGCGTCCAGTACGGAGGAATATGGTGGCACAAGGGACCGTGAGCGGTCGGTCGGGGCGCGCAATCCGCCGCAGCGGATTTCGGCCGCCCGCCTGTAAAGGAATAAACGCCTCGGTCCCGAAAGCTTGCGCGGCAATGCGTTGTCTTCCGCTTGCTTCCGATCCGGGCCGGGATTTTTCCTGCCGATCGAACTGTTTCGCACGGCCGTCCGGCGGAATACTCGGGCGGCATTGGAAATCGACTGACGGTTCCGTTACATTCGGCGCGAGGCTGGGATCTTAGGAGCGGGCGATCTCGCGGCCATCCCTCCCGCCCCAAGCGCGGGGGATATTCCGAAATCGGCGGCCGCCAAAACGCGGACATCGCCACGCGCGCCCGGCGCGGATGGATTCTGGGAAAGGATAAGCCATGAGCGAAAAAGGATCCGGATCTTCATCGTCGAAAGCATGGGCCGCGATAGCGATCCTGCTGATACTGCTGAACGCCGGGTTCGCGGCGGCGCGGGCCAGGGACGTCGTGGTGGCCGGACGCGGCGAACCTCCGACATTTTCGCTGCTGCTGCCGATGTGGATCCAGCCGCAGAGCCGCTGGGCCGAGCTGGCCGTGCTCCTGGCCGCACCGGCGCTCTCCATGCTCCTGCCGCTCGTCATCATGCTCCCCGGCGTCGCCGTATTCCTGTGGCGCGGCGGGCCTCTGAAATCGCGTCTCTGGCCGATCATTCTCCTGGCGGCCGGCGTCGCCTGCCTGGCGGTCAATGTCGCCTGCGCCCACATCCCAGACCTGGCCGGCGGCAAACTCTATGCACTGACCTGTCCCGGCAAGTACATGGTGATACCCGGCATCGCTGTCGCGGCGGGAATAATCGGCATATGTCTGCGGGGGACGTCCGAAAGGCCGCGCGGATGGCCGCTCGCCATGCTCTTCGCCGGCGCCGCATGCTTAATACTCAACGCCGCAACGACATACGCCATCTGCCGGGCGATGCCGTCTATGTAAACGGCATCGCATCTTATCTGCCGGGTCGTTCAAGCTGCGCGATCCGCAAGGCGCAAGGTTTTGCGCTAGCCTTGCGATCGGGGAACCGCAAATAATCGCGTCGCGCAATCAGCAGCAGGAAAGGAAACGGTAGAAGGCATTTCGTGCGCAAGGTTCATTCGCGCTCGATCATCTGCAGCGATATCTTCTCCTCGATCCCGAACTCTATCGTGTGGCTCTTCTCAGCCGCGTCCTCGATAACGATCCTTTCGACCGGTTTGCCGTCAACCTTTATGCCGTTTGCGCTGAGGTTCTTTATTTCGATGCTGGCGAGGCTGTGCACCGTCACCTCGAAATGTTTGCCGCTGACCGTCAGGGCCTTCTGATCCTTCTCGCGCTCCTCCTCCGTCAAATTTTTCCACGACGCGCATCTGCGCAGGCTGAAATCGGCCGATCTGCTGCGTCCGACGGTTATGGTTTTGCCGCAGTCGAGCACCATCTTTTCGTCCTTGAAATGGCCTGCAATACCAACCAGGGCGGGAATCTTTTCCATGGCGCACCAAGCCTCCTCCCATAGACCCGCGGATTCGCCCCCCGCGTCCCTCCCACGCCGCCATTATTCCCTGCCGCTGACTCTTATCAAGCGACGCGCCGACCATGGCCGGAAAGATACCCGAACACGCCTTGAACGGGCGAGGCGGCGCGGAAGCGAACGGTAGGTTCCTGCGGCGTATTGCGCCGGCCTATTTATTCCATCCATCGCTGGAGAAAAGCCGCCGGAATGGTATCATGCGGCGCGGCGGGAAGGAATCTATGTGCGCCCCGCCGCAAGGACAGATCCCGCCGAGAGAAGGAGGACGCCGCTTATGACGCCGCGCGAAAGGATGCTAGCGACGCTCAACCACAAGATGCCCGACCGCATACCGATACAGCTCGGATGGAGAAGCGAGGTGATGGAGGCCGTCAAGAAGCACTACGGCGTCGAGACGGAGGGCGAGGTCGCCAGGATACTCGACGCAGACCTGTGCCGCGGGTGCGGAGGCATAAAGACCAAGTGGCCCGATTACGAGAAGCGGATCAACGGCGAGTTGCGAGGGCCTTTCGGCAACATCGGGAAGACCGTGCTCCTGGACGAGCGGACGTTCGTGGACGAGTGGGGCGTAGTGGAGCGGGTCGGACACAACGGAAAGTACCTTGAGTGGGTTGACGGCCCGTTCGCCAAGACCGACGACCTGGATTCGTTCGACTGGCCGACCGAGGCGCGGATAGTAGAGGATCCCGGCCTGAAGGAGCGCGTGGCGGAACTGAAGCGGCAGGGATACTGGGTCCTGGGGCCGGGCGGGGCGCATCCATTCAAGCAGGCATGGCGGATGCGCGGGCTGGAAAATTTCCTGTGCGATTACGTCGCGAATCCCGAATGGGTCGAGGCCATCCAGGAGAGGATATTGAAGTACGACCTGGCGATATGCCGCAGGGCAGCGGCCGCCGGCGTGGACATGATATCCTACTGGGGCGACGTCGCCATGCAGAACAGGATGATGGTCCCGCCCGAGATGTGGAGGCGGCTGGACAAGCAGTTCTGGAAGCGGCTGATAAAGGGTACGCGCGAGGTCAACCCGGAGGTAAGGTTCTTCTTCCATTCCGACGGGAACATCACCGATATCATAGAGGACCTGATAGAGGTCGGTTTCGACATCATAAACCCGATCCAGCCGGAGTGCGTAAATCCCGCGATGATCAAGAAGAAGTGGGGATCGCGCGTGACGCTGGACGGCGGCGGGAGCGTCCAGCGCACGCTTCCATTCGGGACGCTGGATGACGTCCGGCGCGAGGTTGACTTCCTGATGCGCTATTGCGCCTACGACGGCGGGTACATATTCCGGGCGTCCAACGCGGTAAGCTTCGATTGCCCCGTTCAAAACGTAGTGGCCTTCTACGAGACGGCGAGGGATTACGACCTGTCGAAGATAAAGGGCCCGCCTGAGGAAATTCCCGAAAGGCCGCCGTGCATGGACGTGCAAGCGCAATAGCAAGGGATCGCTTCGCCGCGCTTAAACGCCGGCACCGTGCCGGCCTTGCCAGCGGGCGTTACACCTCAGCGCGATCCCGCCGCGCGGCGCCGGCGATAATTATGGGCAGGGGGGCCGGGCGATGAATGCGGCCGCCGCCAAGCTGCTCAGGAATATGGTCCGCGAAGGGGTTCGCGTTCGGGTCGCCGTTCGCGGAGATTGCATGAAGCCGCTGCTCAGGTCCGGCGACCTGGTGGAGATAGGGGCGTTCGACGGCCCGCCGAAGGTCGGCCAGATAGCCGCGGTCTACTGGGACTCCAGAATAGTCCTGCATAGGATTTCGC
>CALKMO010000298.1 GCA_937991785.1 uncultured bacterium
CAGGCATCCGGCCTCGTCGCCGTCGCTCATCCGGCACGAATATATCGCCACACGACTAAGCGCGTCGAGGCGAGTCCCGCCGGCGCTTCCGCCGCGCCCATCGGTCCCCTCGGTTCCGCGGGATCCTCCTGTCTCTCCGGCGGCTCCGGCATGACTGATACTGCCGTCAGCGCCGGACATGCCGGCACCGCCGCCGATATCTTTCCCTCCCCTACCCTTCCCATCCGCCGCGCCGACCGCAGCGGCTTCGCCATCCTTCGCGCCGTCCGCTCCGTTAGCCTTTGCTTCTCCTTTCCCTTCGCGGGCGGTTCCCGCGCCCTCTGCTTCAGCGCCAATACCGAGCGACTTTCGGCCGGACTCTGACCCGATGTCCGCTGGGACGGGTATTCCCGTGGTGGCGACAAGCGCGAAGCCCCCCGTACCCGAATCGCGGCGGAACAGTTCTTCCTCGCCGCGGCCGTTCCAGTTGGCCGAGATCACAGCCAGCACGAACGACGCGCAGGCCATAAGCCCGATCGCCGCGACCGATCGGACCGGGTTCATCGCGGCGGAACGGACGGCGATGGCCGACAGCCGCGGCGCGCGGCCTGCTACAGGTCCGGAGCGCAGCCGCTCCAGAAGCGCTCTCGCAAGCGCAAGCGCGCCGGCCAGCAGCATGGCGCCGGCGCAGAAGAAAGCCGCCTCGGCAGGGATCCCCGCGATAGAAGACGCCGCAACCAATCCCAGACCCGCCGCCGCGGCGCCCAGCCCGACCCATCCGTATGCCGCCGCTCTTCTCCGCCGCCCTTCGTCTCCGCCCGCATTCTGCGCCGCCATCGCCTTCCATCCGCCCAGCAGCCGCGCGACTGATGTTGCCTTAAGGACGCGCATCCCCCACCACATCGCAGCGAGAGAGATCGCCAGACCAGCAGCTCCGCCGATCGCGACCGGACCCAATCCGACCCTCGGCGACAACGCCTCGCCTCCAGCCGCGCTCGACCAGACGCCGCCAAGCCCTTTGATCAGCAGCCACCCGTAAACGATCCCGCATGGTATTCCGGCCGTTGCGCCGCAGGCCGCCAAGATCGCGCATTCTCTCCAAAGAATTCCCGCGACCGAAGCCCGCGAATGCCCCGTCGCCAATATTATGCCGGCCTGCCCAGCCCGCCTTTCCGCCGAAAGCCGAAATGTCAATCCGATCAGCATGCAGGCCGCCAATATGAGCAACGAGCTCATCGCCAGGAAAAGCGATCCGAAGTCCGCCGACCCCTCGGCGGCCGCCATCGCCTCGGCCCTGACCGCGCGGATGGAAAGACCCATAGCCTCCGGATCCAACCTTGCGCGGAAGTCTTCCAGGAACGCATCCCATGTCTTATCCCAGTCCGCGCCGGGCCGACCGCCTCCGGCAGGCGCGGCGCTGCCGCCTTCGCCGCCTGCCGCGCCCGCCCTTCCGAAACGAGCCGTGGCGGTCTCGACCGGCCGCAAGACAACCGTCGTCAGCCAATCGAGATAGGCGCCGGCATCCGCCTTCGCTCCGGCGTCCGGATCGAAGATCGAATACCCGTACGGCCGCCACATATCTGCCGCCACCCTCAACGACACATACGCCTTCGGTGCGGTGCGGTATTCCTCCCAGTATGCCTCGTCCTCCGGCCGGATCCTCGACATGTCCAGCGGGAACGGCACCTTCCAGTCGTTGACGGCCGCGGCGTTCGTGAGCCCTTCGATGCGCGGCACCAGGTCGCGTCGGATCGCATCGCCGCGCATCGCCGCCACGCCCTTGACGGCGAACCGCCGCGCCCGCTCGCTGAGGGTTCCGTTCAGGCCCGCCGAGTAGTGTGCGATCTCTACGATGTCGCCGACGCGCGCGCCGAGCGACTCCGCGGTCCATTCGTTAAGCACGATGTCCGAATCTCCGAGCGGGCCGGCCGATCCGGCGGCGATTTCCCCCGGCGCCGAATCCACCCCGGCCACCACGGAATACGGCACAGACGCCCTCTTCCGCCGCTCTCCGGCGCCTGCCTTTACGCCATTCGGCGTCCCTCCGCCTTCTCCGGCGTCCGGCGCCTGCCCGCCGCCAGGAGTCTCTCCATTTGACGCCGAGGCTGCGGCGGTTTCGGAGGCGCTCTCGTTGCGTACAAGCGAGATCGAATTGGCCAAGTACGCTGAGACGAAACTCGCGGCCATGCCGTGCGAAGCAGCCGCATCCATCGCCGCCCTGGCGGCGGCCGCCGGCAGCAGTATCTCCCGCGCATGGATCGTGCCTCGAAGCGTTCCTCCGGCGGGCGGGCTAGGGCGCGACATCTCTCCGGCATGGACCGCCCTCATTGATTCCTCCCCTTCCCTGTCGCATCTAGAGACATCCAACCCGTAGTCGGACGGCTCGGCGGCCGAGGCGAGGATGCGCGCAAGCCTCCGTTCCGTGGAAGCATGAACGCCGGGATTCCCGCCGGAGCCCGAACTTCCGCCGTTTCTTGCCTTTCCTCCCCATACATGGCTGGCATCGCCCCGTGCCGAAACCAGCAGACAGTTGGCCATGCCGCGCCGGGATATGGCCTTTTGAAGCCACGAAATGGAAACAAATGCGTTCCTGACTCGCATCGTGTCGGAATGGAGGGAGAAGGCGCCCGAACCCTTCGGCGGAAGGACCTTTGCGACCGAGAGCCTCAGCGTCCCGACCGCATCGTCGCGATGCCTGTCGGCGAATATCGTGTGGACCGGCCCGCGCCCGCGGCGGCCTATCGAAACCAGGATTTCGTCGCCTTCCGACAATCCCAGGTCTTCCGCGAGCGGCGCGTTGACCGCCGCGCAGCCGTCTCCAAGCCTCGGAGGCTCCTCGCCGAACATCCTCTGGAAAAAGCCGCCGCCGACCCCGACCACTGATACACTAACGGTCCCCGCGCCGTTATCCCGAGCGCCGGGAGCCGTACCTGCCGCAGCGGGCGACGCGCCCTTCACCCCAGGCGACTCCGTTCCGCCGACCTTCGGGAGCCTGGCCGATCCGCGCAGCAGCACTACCGGCTCGCATGCGCCGAATTCCTCCCGGAACTCCGCCCGCCCCATCGTCCGCCGCGCAAGATCTTCGGGGAAAAAAGACTCGGACCGGATAGCAAACTCCACCCGCCCGACACGCCCCAAGGCCGAATCGCGCAGGCTCAGCCTGACCGAATCGCCTACGATCAGCGAACCGATGATCGCCGCCGTCCCCACGGCGGCTCCGAACACCGTCGCCGCCGACGAACCGCGGTAGAACGCCGCGCTCCTGACCGCTACCGTCCACCGGTTCATCGGAGCCCTCCGGCATCCGCGCAGCGCGTTTCCATGAGCCTGCCGTCCCGCAACTCGAATATCCTGTCGAAGCGTCCGGCCAAACCCAAGTTATGCGTTACGAATATCAGCGCCGCCCCGTCGCTCCGGCAGCTTTCAATCAAAAGCTCCGCCGCCGTCTCGGCGGATGTGCGGTCGAGGTTTCCCGTCGGTTCGTCGGCCAGCACCAGCCTGGGCCTATTGATCAACGCCCGAGCTATCGCCGCCCGCTGGCGTTCGCCGCCGGACAGTTGATGCGGGAATCTATCCGCCAGCCCGGCGATGCCAAGACGATCCAGCAGCTCCATAGCCCGCTCCCGCTTAGCCTCTGCGCCCGCGGTTCCCTCTGCCGCAAGCGCCGGCAACAAGACGTTCTCCATCGCTGTGCACTGGGGCAATAGATGGTGATCCTGGAACACGAACCCTACGTTCCGGCGCCGGTATTCGGCGGCGCCATCCGGGTCGAGCCGCGTTACTTCGAGCCCGTCCACCGCCACCGATCCAGCGTCGGGACTGTCCAGCGTTCCAATGATGTTCAGCAGCGTGCTTTTGCCCGATCCGGAGGGCCCGAGCACGACAGCCGCCTCGCCCGCCTCCAGGCGAAAACTTACTCCATCCAGCACGCGTACAGCGGTACTCCCCGCCGCATACGACTTACGCACGCCCTCGACCGCCAGCAGCGGCGGTCTGCCTTCCGCGCCGGGGATCCGCGCAACCTCCCCGCGCGGCTTCCCATCGCCAGCCGCCCGACCGCTTCCGCCGAAAATTCCCGCCTCTGTAGCGTCCATTGTTCCCTCTCGGCATAAGGCCATCCGCACCAATTGCGCCATCAATCGCCGCTTTTACCGGATGCAGCGCGCGCGTCGCGGCCGATTTCAAAATCATCGCCGGACGCCTTTACGTCCAGCCTGATATTGCCGGCATAGGCTCGATCATGAGTCCGCCCTCTCGTACAAGGATCCCGCGTTTATGCCGGCCGTAGCCTCCGGCGCACCGGCGGAGATTCCCGATCGCCTTCGCCAAACATGCCTAAAAGTGTCTGCGGGCGCCCGGAGGCCGACCCATGCCGTCCGCCTCCAAGATATCCGGCACATTCTATATAGGGAAAGGGAGGAAACGGCCGGCTGTTTAGCGAAAAAACGGAGGCCTTCGAGCTTAGTCGCATAACCCCGTTGAGCGACCGAATGCCGCGCGTCTGAATTCCCGCAACATGAATCCTTTTTCAAGGAAACGAGCCGCAGCTGTTATTCGAAGACTATCGAACTTTCTACGTTTTCCCCGCGCAGGACAAAACCGTGCAAAGCAGCATAGGGATTATGCTTCTCTCCCTACGGCTGCCGCGACCGCCCTGATCTCCGCCATAAGTTTCTCGAATTCGCGAAGATCCAGTGTCTGCTGGCCATCGGTCACGGCCCGTTCGGGGTCGGGATGGACCTCCAGGAGCAGCCCATCGCAGCCGGCGGCGACGGCGGCGCGGCTCATGGCGGGCACCAGCGACCTGACGCCGGTCCCATGGCTGGGGTCCACCAGGATCGGCAGGTGGGTGCGCTCCTTGAGCGCGGGGACGCTGGCCAGCGGCAGCGTGTTACGCACGTGGTCCTCGAAGGTTCGTATGCCGCGCTCGCACAAGAGCACATGCCTGTTCCCCTCGACCAGGATGTACTCCGCCGCCAGCAGCAGCTCCTCGATCCGCGCCGACATGCCGCGCTTGAGCAGGACGGGCCTGTTGAGCGCGCCGACGGCCTTCAGGAGCATGAAGTTCTGCATGTTGCGGGTGCCGATCTGCAGGACGTCCGCGTACCGGGCGACCAGCGGCACGTCCTCCGGAGTCAGGACCTCCGTAACGATCGGCAGCCCGGTCTTCTCGCGCGCCTCGGCCAGCAATTCCAGCCCTTCATGCGCCAGCCCCTGGAAGCTGTACGGATTTGTCCTGGGCTTGAACGCCCCCGCCCTGAAGGCCGAAGCGCCCGCTGCCTTGACCGCCTCCGCCGTCTCCATCAATTGCGATCGGCTTTCGACGGAACAGGGACCGGCGATGACGTGGACCCTTCGCCCGCCGAACACGACATCTCCCTTCCTGCCGATCGGTATCTCCGATCCCTCCGGCCTAACCTCGCGGCTGGCGAGCTTGTACGGCGCCAGCACGCTCATGACCTTCTCCACGCCCGGTATTACCTCGAGCGTCTCCCTGGCCACGATCCGCTCGTCGCCGACCACGGCGATCACGGTCCTTTCCACGCCGTATATGGTGTGAGGCTCAAGTCCCAACTCGCGCACGCGATTCTCCGCGTGCCTTATCTGTTCCATGGTGCTGTTGCGCCTCATAACTACGATCATGGCTATGCCTCCCGGTAGATGCCACCTGCCCCCGGCCGATCCGCCCGCTCTGCCTTGCCTGCAGCCACTCATCCGAACCGCACTGTGGCGCGGGACGCCTGATTGGAATAAAAGAACAGGGCCGCCCGAGAAGCGGCCCGATGAAACCTCATACGTTCGAGTTGTCCGCGCGCCGTTCAGAATCCGACGCCGGAGTCCTCGCCGACCGACGGGATCTGTTCGGGAGGTATGGGAGGCGGCTTGGTGCCGGGAAGGAAGTCGCCGTCCTCCGGGTTGAGCAGCTTGATCGCCGGGCTGACGAGGATAGTCTGCACGGTGTTGTTCGACCCGCCGGCCATGTCCTTGGTGCCGCCGGCGCCGGTTGACAGCGGGCTGGAGTTGAAGAATATCGAGCCTATGCTGTGGCTGGCGGCCGTCATGAACGACTGGTTGAAGCCGACGTTTGGGTCCCTGGCCGGAGGCGGCACAACGCCGGTGTTCATCGCCTGCGCCACTTGGGAGACGGAAAAATTCAAGGGGGCAAAGGCGATTCGCATGAGCCTGAGGTCGCCCAGCTCGATCTCTACCGGCCCGGCCGGTGCGTCCAACGCGCTGAACTTGATCTTCTTCCCGGGATCCATCGTAAATGCTCTGTCGGGGAACTTCATGTGCTTGGCGACCACCAGCCCCTCAAACACGGCCATCTCGCTCTCGCCCTCGTCCTCCCCGGTAGCCTTGAGCTTCGGGATGTGAACGATGTCCTCCTCAGTGCCTCGAACGCCGCATACGGCCACCGGCGTGGATACCTCGAAGGTGGACTTGACCCGCAGTCTGGCCACTTTGGCGCGGACGTGGCCGTGGGCGAGGTACAGTTTGGTATGGTTGACACCCGACGCGTCCTTCGGAGTACGCCTGACGATCTGAACGGCAGAATCAGTGTCTACTTTTAGCGCGGAACCGTCCTCGGCGAAGTTGATCTGGCACTTGCCGTTTCTGCCGGTGACGATCCATTCCTTTTCGCGAAGTTTGGCGCCGAGTTCCGTGGGCTTGGCGGCGGCCCTCGCGGCGACGGCGTCGGCGCCGGTTCCCACCAGCACCTCGCCCTCGATTGCCATCACTACCGCCACCGCATCTCCTTCCCCAGCCGGTCCGGCCTTGACATCTCCCCCTTCGCCTTTCGAAACGGCAAGTATGGGAAGAACTAACAGGCACAGGACGACCAAAGCCATCGCTCCTATACGCATGGTTGTCCTCCAAGATTATTTTAGCAACCGCTGCGGATTGCGCGGATCTGCAACATCAAGCACTCGCCCAGCCGCAACGACAAATTGGAGCTTAGCATCTAGACCTCGCGGGCGCAAGTATCCATCCGCCGGAATTTTCAGATGGGCGTGCGGCCGCAAGGAAGCGCCCCCGGAACTCCGGATCGGCCCGATCCATGCGCAGCATGCGGTAGGGGTTGGTCTCAGCGCCCGGCGTTGCGTCTACGGACGGCACCGCAGGGTCGCCGTCATACTTGCGGGCCGCCTCGCGGATGAAACGCATGGCCGACTCGCGATACATCGGATCCCGAACCAGCGGCACCACGGTGTCGGTCTTTGCGGACCTGACCGCCTCGTCCCGCCCAATGACTTTCACCCGCCGCTGTACCGGCCGCGGCCGCTAATGCCAAAGAGAGTAAAGCTGCCGGTGGCTTGGGCATCTTTGTGCCGATCATTCCCAAATTTTCCGGATGACCCGCCGTGAGCCGCTTCCGAATCTCCATCGAGGGGTTGTAACCGTCGTGCCCTCGATAGATTTCGGGAGTACTAGTTATATTGCGAGTTACCGTCTTCTCCCGCCCCTGTGGCCTCCCCCGGAGCCGCTCCTTGCACTGCCGCCGCCCCCGCCAGACTTCCCGTGCGCCTGAGGTTTCGGCCTCCCTCCGAAAATATCCATATCGTCCTTATAATTCGGGCTCCACCCGCGCGGCGTTTGCATTTCGCCTTCTCTGGTCCATTTCGCGTTGGCGCCTGTCGTTCTCCCTTCGGGCCCCGTCCGCGTATCTTCGCGGGTGACGGTATTCCCTTCCTTCGTCCATGTGTCTTCGCGGGTAAGTGTCTTGCCCGATCCGGTCGTCGAGACGCCCTCGTGCTTTACGACGTTTCCCTCCCTGGTCCAGGTATCGCTGCTGCTGACGCTCTTCCCCGCCGAGGTCTCCGTATGCCCCTCCCGCGCGACGGTCCCGCCATCCTTGGTCCACGTGACGTCCTGCGTGGCGGAGTTTCCTCGCGGGCCGGTGTAAGTCGCTTCTTTCTTCACAGCGTCGCCTTCTTTGGTCCACGCCGCATCAACGCTCGCCGTCCTCCCTTCGGGCCCCGTCCGCGTACCTTCGCGGGTGACGGTATTCCCTTCCTTCGTCCATGTGTCTTCGCGGGTAAGTGTCTTGCCCGATCCGGTCGTCGAGACGCCCTCGTGCTTTACGACGTTTCCCTCCCTGGTCCAGGTATCGC
>CALKMO010000299.1 GCA_937991785.1 uncultured bacterium
AACTTGGACCATCAGAACGTTTCGTTGGGCAAGGCGGGCAGGAGCCGCTGGCTGGGGATCCGTCCGATATGCAGAGGGATAGCCAGAAATCCCGTCGATCACCCGATGGGCGGGGGGTCGGCGAAGGGTAAGGGGCATATCCCGCAATCGCCTACGGGGGTGCTGGCCAAAGGCGGTAAGACGCGCAAGCCCAGGGCGAGGTCCAGCAAGTTCATACTTAGGCGGCGCAAGGGCAAGGAAACGACGGCGTAGCGATCCGCGCGCGGCGTTTTTCGGCAGGGTGCGCGGAGTTTTCCGGGAGACGCGCGAGGGAAGAAAATGAGCCGCTCTCTGAAGAAGGGACCGTACGTTGACGCGAAGTTAATGAAAAAGGTGGAGAAACTTCGCGAGACGGGAAGTCGCGAACCGATAAAGACATGGGCAAGGGCGTGCACGGTGATTCCCGAGTTCGTAGGGTATACCTTCATGGTTCATAACGGCAGGACGTTCACGAAGGTGTTCGTTACGGAGGACATGGTGGGGCACAAGTTGGGCGATTTCAGCCCGACGAGGATATTCAGGGGGCATTCCGGCGTTAAGTCCGCACAGCAGGCGTCGGAAGGCAGCGGGCAGCAGAAGGCCAAGTAGCGGCATCGAGGGCGCGGTCCGACCGCCGATTCCGGCGTCGGATCTCCGTCGACGGAGCGTAGCGGGAATGGGACAGGTAAGGCATCTTAAGATTGTAAGCCCGACAAAACTGAACCGGGGGCATCCAAGGGCGACGAAGCTTGCCTACCGGAGATTTTATTATGGCGCCACCCTGCGTCACATCAGGGAGAGCGCTCAGAAGGTGAGACTCGTGGCCGACATGATCCGGAATAAACCGGTGAGTGAGGCCAAGGCGATACTGGCCGCATCCAGGAAACGAGCGGCGTACTTCGTAGATAGGGTCCTCACTTCCGCCATCGGCAATGCCGATGACAAAAGCCGCGGCAGGGCAGATCCCGACAAGATGGTCGTTTCGCATGTGCGAGTGGACGAGGGGACGAGGATGAAGCGATGGAAGGCCGGACCGATGGGCCGCGCTCGTCCGATCCTGCGCAGGACCTGCCATATAACTGTGGAGATATCTGAAGCTTTACAGGATAGAGCGGACGGAATAGGGCCGGGGACCCATAGCGGCTAGGCTTGACGGAAGACGGGGCGCAGAAGGATTGAGGCGGGAGTAAGATCCCGATCGGAAAGCGGGAGATTTATAACGGGGAGAGCCGGAGGCGGTTTGGAGAGGTCGAGATGCTGGGGCGGATGTAGGCGCCGGTGGCGTTGTGCCGGAGGAGTATCCGCCTGGCGGAGGTAAAAAGTGGGCCAGAAAGTTCATCCTTACGGGTTCCGAGTCGGCATCACATTGCCTTGGACCTCGCGTTGGTTCGCGCGGAAAAAGGAATATGGGTCGCTGCTGATAGAAGACCAGACGATAAAGAGGCTGGTCAGGGCGAGGCTGCGCGGCGGGTTGTCGAGGGTGGAGATAGAGAGAGCCGGCAGCGAGATTCGGGTCATCCTGCACACCAGCCGTCCTGGCGTAGTCATAGGACGCCGAGGAGCGGAAGTGGACCGGCTGAAACAGGACATCGAAGCGATGATCGGCGGAGGCCGGCAGGTCGCGGTGAACATCCGCGAGATAACCAAGCCTGAGCTGGACGCGCAGCTCGTCGCGGAAACCATCGCCGAACAGATACTGAAGCGTACCAGCTATCGGAGGGCGATGAAGAAGGCGGTGGAGACGACGATGGGCGCGGGAGCCGCCGGCATCAAGGTTATATGCTCGGGCCGCCTGGCCGGAGCCGAGATAGCGCGGAGCGAACAGTGCATGGAGGGCTCGCTGCCGCTCCATACACTGAGGGCCGATGTGGATTACGGGTTTGCGGAGGCCAAGACGAGTTACGGCGTGATAGGCATCAAGGTCTGGATATACAAGGGGATGATTCCCGAGGATCGGAAACATGCCGTTGCAGCCCAAGAGAGTTAAGTACAGGAAGAACCAGCGCGGGATGATCCGCGGGGTGGCCAACCGCGGCAACTATGTCGCTTTCGGCGAGTACGGCCTGATGGCGATGGAGCCGGCCGTGATTCCAGCCAGGGCGATCGAAGCTGCGCGCGTGGTGTGCAGCCGCTTCCTGGGATCGGAAGGCAGATACTGGGTCAGGATATTTCCCCATAAGGGATTCACCGCTACCGCTGCAGAAACGCGGATGGGAAAGGGCAAGGGGGATGTGGAGTACTGGGCGGCGATCGTCAAGCCCGGGACCATCCTATTCGAGATAGGGGGCGTGGGCGAGGACGTGGCGCGGGAGGCGTTCAGGCGCCAGGCGGGCAAGCTGCCGGTAAAGGTCCGGATGGTGAAGCGGAGGGCGACGGTATGAAGGCGAAGGATCTCCGCGAGAAATCCTCCGAGGAATTGCGGGCGCAGCTGCTCCAAGTCAAGAAGGACCTCTTCAATTTTTACCTTAAGGGGGCTTCTGGCGAAAAGGTGGACCCCGGGCAAAAGAGGGCCGCGCGGAAGGACATGGCGCGCATCCTGACGGTGCTCAGGGAGCGTGAACTCCTTCGCGATTTGGAGACGCGCATTTCCGAACCGAAAGCTGCTCGGACGGAAGGCGGCGATGCTGCGCCGGGCAGGCGGACCGCCCGGATGATACGGGAGGCGCGCCGTCTTAGAGCGGCGATAGCCAGGGACGATCCAGGCATCGCGCGGGATGCCTAAAGGATGGGATTGCGAAGGGCGGCGGGGCTCC
>CALKMO010000300.1 GCA_937991785.1 uncultured bacterium
AACGGGTCGCCGACCACATGACCAGCCCGTGCCTCTCCGTCGGGCCGGATACGCTGGTGAGCGAGGCGCAGGAGATGATGGGGCGCCGGCACGTCAACGCGCTGCCGGTCGTAGACGCCGACCGGCGCGTCGTCGGCCTGCTCGACATCCAGGATATAGTCCGATGGCCTGCGCTCTGAACCTTCCGCCCCCGAGACCCCCGCGCGGCCCGGCGCCGGCCGTGGATTCCGCGGCCCTCGGGCGGGTCAAATTGTTCCTATTCGACGTGGACGGCTGCCTTACCGACGGCGGGATAACCTTGGATCACGAAGGCCGCGAGATCAAGACCTTCGACGCGCAGGACGGCCACGGGATCAAGATGCTGGCCCGAGCCGGCGCGGCGCCCGGATTCATCACCGGCAGATCGTCGCCCGCCGTCCTGGCCAGGGCGAAGGATCTGTCCGTGGAGCACGTCATAATCGGAGCCAAGCGCAAGCTCCAGCCTTGGTTGGAATTGCTCGCCGGGCTCGGCCTGGCTCCCGACGAATGCGCCTACATGGGCGACGACCTGGTTGACATACCGATACTCCGCAGGTGCGGCTTCGCCTGCTGTCCGGCGAATGCCAGGGACGAGGTCAAGGCGGTTTGCCACTACGCAGCCGGCCGATCCGGGGGGAAGGGCGCCGCGCGCGAAGCCATAGAGGTCTTCCTGCGTCTAAGAGGACAGTGGGAGAAGCTGTTGGAGAGGTATTACGAGTAGGGGCTTTTAAGGCCCGGGGGCGGTCCGGTATGCCGGCGGCGATCGGGAAAGTGGCGGGGAAGTCGGTCGCCGCGGCGGCGGCAGCGGCCGCGATCGCCTCGGCGCTTGCGGTTGCGGCGGCTGCGCCGCGCGCCGGCGGCATGGAGGCGGAAAACCCATGGGAAGAGGCTAGGAAGAGGGCTATCCGGCCGGTTCCGGAAGAATTCGCGGCGAAATCGTCGCGGGTCGCCGAGGGCGGCGCGGCCAGGGGCATGACCATAGAACATTACGGACGGGGCACGGTAGGTCCGGACGGCGCCGAACGATCCCCGTTGATATTCAGTATGAGGGCCAAGGAGGCGCGGAGCGAAAGGGAGGCCGTAAGGCTGAGTGGTGTTGATTTGTTCTACCTGGTTGGCAACGCCGTCGAGCAGGGACGGCGCCCGGCGACTTCTGATGCAGGCGGCGCCGGCGATTCCGGTGCCCTGGTTCGTATGCCGCCGGGTTCGCGCCTTATCGTACTCGCGCCGCGCGGCGCGTACTTCCCGGCGAAAAGCATGGGCGTCGCGGAGGGACCGGCGGAAATAAAGACCGTCAGGGAATCGGACGGCGCCGTGCTGTGGAGCCTATCGGCAGAAAGGCTCTACTGGAAGTACTGGGAGGACGATGTCCGCAAGCTCAACCACATGTTCCTGTTCACCTTCGATCCGGACGGCGCAGCCGGGGACTGCGGCGTGTCCGGCGATTTTCGCGGCGGCGAGACGGCGGGCCGTCCGGGCGGACTAAGGATATCGGCTCGAGGCATGATATTCGAAGGCGTCTCCATGGTCGGAGAGCGGCAACCCCGATTCGATCGCCTGCATGTCGTGTTCGGAAGCGAGGTGGAGGCGAAGTTCGAGGATGGGGGAGAGGAGGGAGGGACCGGGAACACGGACGGGAAGCGGAATATCGAAGGGAACCGGTCCGGCGGAGCGACGCGCGTAAGGTGCTCCGGGCCGTGCGAAATAGAGCTGGAGGCCCCGCCGGGGGCCAAGGACGGGGAAAAGCTCAGGCGCGCGAGGTTTTTCGACGGCGTGGAGTGCGTTCGAACCGGCGGGCGCCTGCCGTACGCGGGGCCGAGTTCGGAACGCGGCGGAGAGCGGGACAGGAAACCTGCAGGGAAGGCGGGAGGATCGCCCGGGGAAAACCCGCCGGAAGGTAGACCGGCGGAGGCGGAATACACGGAGAAGATAACCTGCGGGCGCCTGAGCCTGGAATACGCCTTGGACGATCCCTGGAACAGACCGCGGCGCGCTACGGCCGAAGGCGGCGTCGTCTACGAAGGCCGGCCGGTCGGTTCGGCGGCGAGGGGAGACGGCGGGGAAGAAGGCGGCGGGATCGTTCGCATCGAAGGGGAGAGGCTGGCGATGGACGAAGCCGCCGGGAAGATCGAAATTTTCGGGTCTCCGGCGAAGGTTACCGACGCGCGGGGGCGTTTCGAAGCGCCTGAGATAATCTGCGACCGCCGCGACGGCACGATAATATCGCCGGCCGGCGGACGGAAACGACTGATCCTGAAGGCGAATTCCGATGGGGCGGGAGGCGGAGCGGGCGGCGGTTCGCCCGAAGCGGCGGCCCCGGCGGCGAAGGGGGAGCCGGGCGTCGAGGCGAAGGGACGATGAAGGTTTTCATCGGCGGGATGCATAAGATCGGCGATCTCGTGCCGCCTTTCCCTGGGCGCGAGGCGGCAGCATCGAACCCCGCTATCCTAGGCGGGGAAGACGGCGGATTCCGCGAAGCGCCGCTTGGCGGGAGGGCTGCGGCGCGCGGGCGCCGCATCGGGCGATCGCATCGCGCCGGCGCACTTCGTCCCCGGGGCAGCTGCGCCCGGCACGGCGCGATCGCGGCGGGCGGGTCGCCGTGCGCCCGGATCGCCGTGCCTGTCGCCATCCTACTGCTGCTCTGCCTTGCGGCTCAGCCTCAGGCGGTCGTCGCGGCCGAGCACGGCGGAGCCGACGGGGCCGCCGGAGCGGGAGACGCCGCGAGGGCCGCCGGGACCGGCGGGACCGCCGGACGCGCCGGATCAGCGAACCCCGATGAACGCGCGGCGAAAAAGTCGGGAGAGTCCGGCGGAGCGCTGAGCGGCGACGATAATAGGGCTTCCGCGGGCCGCGCGGCGGCGGCCGCTGGCGCGCCGAAGATCGCGGAAGAGGACCTGCGCCGGGAAGATGTGGACAGGCGGCCGACTCCCGAATGGCTGAAGCGGGCGCGGGAGGCTCCGCGCGATGCGGACGGGACGGACGGCAGACGGCGATCCAAGGAAGGATCCGGCGGACAAGAGGAAGGCGGCGGGAAGGACGGCCCTCCGGAGATAATTGATATAACCGCGGGCGACATTGAGGCGCAATGGAACGGCGCGTTCGAAAGGTCGCTGCGCAGGTCGAAGGGGCGGATGCCCGGCGAGGAGATACGAGAGGAGGTTTGGAAGCTCGAAGGAAATGTACAGATCGAGCAGCAGGCTACCGGATCGGCACTCCGCGCGCAAAAAGTAACGCTCGTCCGGGACGCCGACTCGGGGACGATGAAATCCCTGGCGGCTGAAGGGGCGGTCGAGGTCGTTACGGAACAGCAGAAGGCGAAATGCGAACGGCTGAACGTGGAGATGGCCCACGACGACAAGGGCGCCATCGTCAAAAATCTCTATGTCCTGGAAGGGGGCGGGCCGGCAGGCAAACCGGCCACGCTGTGGCTGAAGGACGACGCCATCCAGGCCCCGAAGATAACGCTGGATCGCGCTGCGATGTCCTTCAGGGCCGAGGGCGGGTTCGTTGCGGTCTCAGATCCGGCGGTGCGGGACCCTTCTCCGGCTGCCGGAGACGGCGCCGAGGGCGGAGCGAGCCTGGCAGGCATAGGAATCCAGCCCGGCAAACGGATCCGGATACAGGCCGACGGGCCGCTCGTATCCGAGGGACGCGAGGGCCGGACGCATACATCGGGCAACGTTCTTGTGCGGCAGGAGGGGCTCAGCATTACCTGCGACCGCCTCGTCCTGACGCACGCGCCCATCCTTCCGGACGATGCGGGAGGCGGCGGCGCGGGACGCGCTTCCCCGGCGGGGGCCGGCCCGTCAAAGGGCGATCCCCCGGAGACACGCGGGCCGGAAGGAGCCGCTGCGGGAACCGATCCGCCGAACGGCCGGCGGCGGGAGGGGGAAAAACCTGTTCCGAAGGATGCCGCCTCCGGCGCTCCGAAGGGGCTTTTCGCAGGCGACCTGCGCCGGATAGACGCCTTTGGCAAGGTCGCGATCGTTACGCCGGAAACGATGATCGAATGCGACAGAGTCAGATACAACATGTTCAGGGAAACCATCGAGCTCGATATGGACGATACGGAAAAGGATGTCCGAATAGTCCTTCGCGATAAGGGCGGCAAGGCGCGCCTGCTGCTCGCCAAAGGCGGTCTCGTCTACGACCGCAAACAGGACCGCATGACTCCCAAGACCGGCGGCGCCATGCGCATAGTTCCTTACCGCGAGCCGGAGAAAAAATAGCGCGCCGGCACTGCGTGAAATCGCGCGGCGGACGGCCGTTCGAGCCGGCCGGGTCGAAGCGGCGCGCGATTGCGGCCGGGAGAACATACCTATGATAGACGTAACCTGCCTTTACTGCGGTAAAGAGTCTTCCGCGACGCCACACAGGTACGGCAGGAGAGGCGGCGTAGAAGGCGGCGCCCGAGGGGGGATCGCCAGCGCGGGCGGGTCGTCCGGAGCGACCGGAAGCCCGAACCGGGCGGAAGGGGACGGAGGGTTTGGCGTTCCGGAGTCCGCATCCTCGCGCAGACCTGTAGTGGTGTGGAACTGCACGAGGTCCTGCAACCTGCGATGCGCGCACTGCTATTCCGACTCGGAGAACCGCCGCTACTCCGGAGAACTTACCGGCGCCGAGGCGGAGGCGATGATAAGCGACTTGGCCGCCTTCAAGGTTCCGGTGCTGTTGTTTTCCGGAGGCGAGCCGCTCATGCGCCCCGACATCTTCCGCCTGGTCGGGAAAGCCGTAGAAGCCGGTCTGCGCGCGGCGATCTCTACGAACGGGACTCTTATAGGTCCCGACGAGGCGGCCCGGCTGGCCGATCTGGGCGCGTCGTATGTCGGGGTGAGCCTGGATGGCGTCGGCGCGGCGAACGACGATTTCCGGGGCATCCCCGGGGCGTTCGAAAGGACGCTGGCAGGCATAAGGAACCTTATCGCGCGCGGCGTCAAGGTCGGTCTTCGACTGAC
>CALKMO010000301.1 GCA_937991785.1 uncultured bacterium
GGATGCGCGCGCCGCCTCGGCATCTTCGCCCGCCTTCTGGACCGCGATAAAGGCCATCGGGTCGCCGATCTCTTTTACGGCGGATACAAAGGCTGACTTTGTCAATATAGCCATCAGGAAAGCCACAGCCAAGACAATGCCGCCGGCGGTTATAAGCGATCTCCAGAACCTTATCCTAAGGCTGTTGAAACTGATCTCTATCGCTTTCGACCAGGGCAGTACGATCTGCTTGCCGACCTTTCCGCCGGGCAGCCCGCCCCGAACCTCTCCGCCGCCGATTCCAGCCTCGGGAGGCATCTCGGCACCCTCTCGCCAAACTCGCGGCGGCCGCCCGGCTCTCCTCTCCGCCGCCCACCAGGACAAGTCCCGCCGCCCGTCCTCATCCACATGCCGCAAACCGGGCACCAACCTCATCCTGTATATATCCGCGCGCGCTTCCCTATCGGAATTTTTCGAGGCGGAATTTCCGCAGGGCGGTTCCCGGCGGCGCTCGGATCGAGGAACAAAACGCACGATCCAGATGCCACGCCCCTCGGTCCGGATTCTGCAAGTGCCGGCCCGCCATAATGCTGTTCGCGCAGCCATACGCCCGGCCGCAGGGGGAACCGGATTCCCGATATTGACACCGCCCCCTTACTCCTCCGGAACAGCGATGAGGACGGGGCGGATCGGCGTGCGCCGGTCCTTGAATCCGCCATCTGGAGAGAGGGCCCGGCGGATCGTTCGTATCCCGCATCCCGACATCCCGCCCGTGGGCTCAATTTTCCTTGAGGAAATCGTCGTATTCGGTTTCGAGGCGGAGCTTATGCCGCGCCTCTTCCATCGCTAGGGCTAGAAACATTTCGTGTATCACATGATTTTTGACTTTAGCCGCGAAGTCATTGTACAGCCTGAACGATGCCTTCTCGCGCTGCATTGCCAATATGAGCGCCGACTGGTAATTGTGTTCGGCAGCCGGGTCGGATGGAACTAAATAGTCGGATATCTTAAGGTCGGCGACTTTCCGGCCCCGCGCCGAGGCCGTGAACCGTTTGATCGCCTCCTTGTTGTCCGCAATATTTTCGAGTATATAGCGGTGTCTCTTTTCTTCGGCGGCCAATTCTGAAAACAGTTTCCCGGCCCCGGCGTCGCGCGCCTTCTTGGAAAGTTTCGTGTAGAAGAGCCTTGCCTCCTCCTCCTTCTCTATGGCGAAGTCCAAGATTTCAATCGTTACGTCGAGCCCGCTCTGCAAGTCCCACCCCCTTTCCGCGGTTTCAACAAAATATCATCCGGCGTCCGCCGCCCGAATCAGCCGTTCATTATATCGGCGACCTTTTTTTTCAGGACTTCGCCGACCATGCCCTCGTAATCGTCGGTAAGCTTCTGGAGATCTTCGAGCGCCCCGGATATCTGATCCTCGCCGATTCCCGGGGTTTTCTTGTGGCCTTCGATTTCCTTTTTTGCGTCTTTTCGAACGTTCCTTATGGCGACCCTGGCCATTTCCGCGCGTTCTTCGCAATGCTTGGTCAATTGCTTCCGGCGTTCTTCCGTAAGCGGCGGGATGTTGAGCCTTATGATCTTTCCGTCCGTCATCGGGGTAAGGCCGAGATCCGAGGCCCGGATCGCGCGTTCGATATCCTTCAACGTGCCCGGATCGAAGGGTTTGACCATGAGGCTGCGCTCCTGGACGCCGACCATGGCCAGTTGCTTGACGCTCATCTCCCCCCCGTAGGCGCTGACCTTTATGCCGTCGAGGATCTCCGGGGCAGGGCGTCCGGTGCGGATGCCCTTGAACTCGCGCTCCATCGCTTCCACCGCACCCATCATGCGTTCTTCGGCCTTTTCGAGGATGGCGCTAAGGGGCATAGTCCTCGCCTCCAATAAACGTCCCGATAGCCTCGCCTCTAATCGCACGCAGTATGTTGCCCGGCGTCTTAAGGCTGAACACTATTATCGGAAGGCTGTTGTCCATGCACAGCGATATGGCCGTGGCGTCCATCACGTTGAGGTGGCGCTTGAGCACTTCCATGTAGGTCAGGCGGTCGAACTTGCGGGCGTTCGGATCGGCCGCCGGGTCCGTCGAGTAGACGCCGTCCACCTTGGTGGCCTTCAGCAGGACCTCCGCCTTGACCTCCATCCCGCGAAGCGCTGCGGTCGTGTCGGTGGTGAAATAGGGGTTTCCGGTTCCGCCGGCGAGTATTACTATGCGGTTTTGCTCCAAGTGCCGCAGCGCCCTGCGCCTGATATACGGTTCGCATACCTCCTCGGCCTTTATGGCCGACATGACGCGGGTTTCCACGCCTAGACTTTCGATGCAATCCTGTATTGCCAAGGCGTTTATTATTGTGCCCAACATCCCCATGTAGTCGGCGGTGGCCCTGTGAACCCCGTGGGCCGCCGCCTGGTTTCCCCTTACTATGTTCCCGCCGCCTATCACCAAGGCCAGCTGCACGCCTAACCGAGACACTTCCACAGCCTGCTCGGAAAGCGACCGCACCGCTTCCGGCGATATGCCTCTACCCTCCGGACCGCCCACCAGCTCCCCGGACAGTTTCACTATCACCCGCCGATACTTCGGCGTCCCGCCGGCCGCGCCGGCGATCGCAGACCCCATCCCAGCCTCCGCGCCGCCAGGCGCAGCTCAACCGCCGACCCGGAACACTTGGAAACGCCTGACCGCTATGTTTTCCCCTATCTTCGCCACGTAACTCTTTATCGTTTCCTCCACCGTGTGCTTCTCGTCTTTAACGAACGGCTGCTCGAGGAGCACGTTCTCCTCGAAAAACTTCGCCATGCGTCCTTCGAGCACCTTATCCAAGGCCTCCGGCGGCTTGCCGGCCATCTTTGGATCGTTCTTTAGCGCTTCCCTCTGAATTTCCTTCTCTTTCTCCAGCGTTTCCGCCGGGATGTCCTCCCTCTTTACCACGGACGGATTCTTCGCGGCCACATGCATGGCCAGATCTCTGCAAAGGGCTCGGAACTCTTCGTTCCTGGCGGCGAAGTCGGTTTCGCAGTTGACCTCCACCAGAGCGACCAGCTTGCCGTCGTGGTGCTGGTATACGCCTATGGCGCCTTCCTTGGCAGTCCGGGCGGCCTTTTTCATCGCCTTGTCCAGCCCTTGCTTCCTCAGCCACTCCCTGGCCTTCTCAATGTCGCCTTGCGTCTCCTGGAGGGCCTTCTTGCAATCCATAACGCCGAGGCCCGTTATGTCTCTCAGCTCCTTCACCTTTTTCGCATCGATCTCCATCGCCTGTTTTTCCCCTCCATCGGTTGCGTTCGCCGCAAGCCTAGCCCGAAGAACATTCCCCGGATCCGGGACCTTTCCGCTCCCTACGCAAGAGGCGCGCATCCTGAACCGGAAGCGCGGGAAACATCTCCGCGCGAACAGGATCGTTGCCGCCTCCGGTCGAGAGGGGTAGACTCTTCTTCCCGCTCATGCCCGCGCGGCGGTCTGCGATCCCGCGTCTCCCTGCGATCCCTTGTCGGAAGCGGCCGCCCCTGCCGCCACCACACCTCCTGCGGCTATCCCTTTCCCGGCCTCCGCCGCCGCACCTTCGGTCCCGCCGACCTTACCCGCCTTCGCGCCGGGTGCGGGCGAGTCGGGCACGGCGGCCTCGACCTTATCCACCGTCATGCGCCTGCCTTCCATGACGGCCCTCGCCAAGGTCGAGATAACGATCTCAATGGACCGCAAGGCGTCGTCATTGGCCGGGATCGGAATGTCTATCGGGTCGGGATCGCAGTCAGTATCGAGCATTGCGACTATGGGAACCCCCAGCCGCCGCGCTTCCCTTACCGCGTTGTGTTCCTTGTTTGGATCCACCAGTACGACGGCGCCGGGAAGTTCGCTCATGTCCCTAATGCCTTCGAGGTTCCTGTTTATTTTCCTCCGCTCGCGATTCAAAGACGAGAGCATCTTTTTGGACAGCTTGTCTTTCTCCGGTCCATCAAGTATCTTCTCCAGCTCTATAAGCCGATTGACGCGGTTGCGGATCGTCCGCAGATTGGTCAGCGTTCCGCCCAGCCATCGTTCGACGACGAACGGAGACCCGCACTTCTCCGCGCTGGATCGTACTGCTTCCTTGGCCTGCCGCTTGGTGCCGACGAACAGGACTTGTTTCCCCTCGCGCGAAACTTTGCGCAGAAAATAATAAGCCGTCACTATGCCTTTAATGGTCTTCCGCACGTCTATTATATTGATCTTGTTGCGCTTCCCGTAAATGTAGGGGGCCATCTTCGGATTCTGCCGGCTTGTCCGATGTCCGAAATGCGCCCCGGCTTCCAGGAGTTCCCTGGCCGAGACCAAAACCACTTTGCACCTCCCGCCTTTTCCGATCCCGCCGTCCTCAAGCCTTTGGCCGCCGCCCAGTAAGCCGACGCTTCCTGTCGGGCCGCGATCGGGTTGCTGCAGATCACCCGCCGCTTCGGTGAGACGCGGGAAGCCTGTTCCTCCGCCGGCGCGAAGGCGGAGAGCCACGCGCCCGCCGCTCCTCTCCGCGCCGCAATACAGATCGGCATATATTCCTTTCGAGACGGCGCATGTCAAACGGAAATTCCCTGGGACGACCGGGCGAATTTTATACGGCCACGCACCCCTCGCAGATCGGGGAGCCGAGCCGCCGCATAGCGCAAGGATGAACAGACGCCCGCCGCCGGCTTCCTCCCCGCGCGCGGGCGGTTGTTCTGCAGAAGCTCCCAGATCGCCGGATCGAACGATTCCTTTCCTAACGCGAGGGCGGCTGCGTCCCGCGCCAGGCGCCCGCGATGCGCGCCTCAAGGCATCCGTTTCTACCTGATCTCCGCCGTCTCCGATGCCGCGAAGGTCTTGGCCAGGCGGAGAATCCGAATGTTGACGATATCGGATACGAACACGTGTTCGTCGGTCGCATCAACGCTGTTGGGCCAGGCCATCGGAACGTCCGAAGTCGGTACCAGGTCGCCAGGAAGGCCGCCGGTCGAGTCCCGGTTGCCGTAAGTGCCGAATGAAAGTATGGCGTTGCCCTCGTTGTCCATGATTGACACCCGCGGCAGGAGCGAGGTCGGGTAGTAAATCCGGCCCCAGCCATCCACTCCGAAACGCGGGGTGCGCGCGAACTGCGGCCCTATCGAGCCGTAATGGACGTCGTATATCTTCTCCGGTGCGGCCGGTTCCGCGGGGAAAAGGTTGCCGTCCTTGAGGGAACCGGTCGGTGCGTACTTGTATATCCGTCCCATGCAGCCGGCGAACGCGGCGTCCTTCTCGAAACCCTTCGGCGGATCCGGAGACTTGCCGTCGTACAGCCCCACGTACAGGTTACCCTTCATGTCGAACCTGGCGCCGCCGGATCTCGGTTTGCCGAGCTTGGAGAAGTGGAGCGGCTTCCACGGAGCGTCGGCCGGATCGGCGCGGAAGAAATAGAGCGGCCCGCTGTACTCCGGTCCGGCACCGGGGTTCGCCAGGACCAACAGGCTGCCGTCCGGAGCGACGGCGATGCCCCTGTCCCCGAAGCCAAGTCCGATCCTCCAATCATTGCTGAACGGGGTCGGCGTAACCGCATTATCCTTAGAGCCGCCGACGGGCGCCGGCGGGAACAGGCCGCCTTCGATCCTGTAGCGCGCCACGGGCCGGCGGTCCGAATGGCCGTAGAGGAAGCGTCCTCGATGTTCGATCGCTATGCTAAGGGCTTTCAGCGGCGTTTCCTCGTCCTGCATGCATCTGGCGAATCGCGGCTCCTTCCAGTCGCTCACCCGGAAACAATTGCCCCATCCGTCGGAGACGTAAACGTCCCCCGTCGTCTGGTCGGCGATGATGTGCTGCACGTCCAAGGCGCGCTGCGGCGAGGCCTCGTAGAAATCCTTGACCGGCTCCAGACCGTCGCCCTTCTCAAGGTATACCCTGACGGGCAGCGGCGTGTATGCGATCCACAGGTACGCCTTGCCTCCGGCTTCCGCGACGGCCAGGCGCGTCGCCTGGTCATAGGTGCCGACCGGACAAAGCACCGCAACGAACGACGGGGCGGCGTCGCGGCTCCAATCCCCGAACCGCAGCAGCTTAAGCTTTCCTTTCCCGTGGTAGTGGCCGGTCCGGGTCGTGACGTAAAGTATCCTGGACCGCGGGTGGACCGCGATCGCGTCGGGATATTCGACTGGGAGCTCGCGTTCGATCTTCCCCTCGCCGCTCAGGACCAGAACGCGTTTGTTCTGCCTGTCGCATACGAATACGCGACCTTCGCCGTCGGCCGCCACTCCCTGAAGCGCGGCGTAGGTGCCGTACTTGAAATCGGCGATGGGGGATTTCCCGCGGGCGTCGAGGTTGGAGATCACATCCTTTTCCGGCAGGGCGAAAAAGACGGACGCCTTGCGCGAAGCGGCGTCCACCTTGAACACCTGGCCGTCGCGCCAGAACCCGGTCTTCTCCGCTCCGGTACGGTTACTTCCGTCGCCCGATGCGGCGAAGATTCCGGACAGGAAAAAATGGCGTCTATCGGCCGAAAGCGCCATCTGCAGAGGACCTGTGACCGAGGGCGCGCCCTTCTGGGCGATGGGCGGGTCGTTGACCAGCAGACCTTCCAGCATGGGATTCTCAGACAAGGTTCCATCCGTGCCGATCTTCATCAGCCTGAAGCCGTCTTCGATCAGGAGACTGTCCGGATCAGTGGACGGCAGCAGGCGCGCGATCCTGCCCCTGGTGCTGCATATGATCGTCTTGGAGAGCGCGGGCGAGCTGAGGTCGTTGTACAGGGGCGCATGAGCCGGTTGCGCTGTCTGCGGACGATAGGGAGATTTCCGCGGACTCGGGGAGGCTTTACCCCAAAGCTTCATAGTGAGCGCCTCACGCAGGAACGCCGTTTTTCTCGATTTTTACCCCACTTTTTTTCTTGCGCGGAT
>CALKMO010000302.1 GCA_937991785.1 uncultured bacterium
CGACGGCGCTTGCGCTGACGCCGCGATACGAAGGTACGCTTTCGCGGATAAACCTTGCGCCTGTGCAGGATGCTTTGCGGAAGGCGGTTGAGCTGGGCAAGGGATAAAGAGATAAAGAGCCGTCCTTGGCCGCCCGCCCCGGCGCCTTATGCTGGAATTCGGCGCTGCGCGGACGGGATCGGCTCCGGGCGCGACCCGGCGATGCCGGCCTGATCTCCCGATAAATGGTCAGAGCGATACGAATCCTGAGGATTCCGCGGGGGATACTTCGTCCTTACATGGTCCTTTTTTCAAACGCGATCTTTAGCCTTGCCGGCGGCCGGTTCGATCATCCCAAATCCCATAAAAACGCGTTCGATCGCCCTTCCAGCCTCACTTTCCCCCTTCTCCGCATCGTTCTCTTCCGATCTACAGCGCGACCCGCTCATATCTTTCAGTAGACGCTTGACGCGGCATGCGCCCACTTCATAATTGCGCGCATGTCTCAGGGATATGGGCTTCCTGGCCAAGAACGACCCGCGGGCGGAGGAGCGTCGGGACGGGATCCGCGCGCCGGCGCCCACGTGGAACCGACGCGCCCGGCGACCGTCCCCGATTCGCATCCCGCCCAGCAGGCGCGCCCGCCCAAGGCGCAGGCGCCGGAGCGCCAAGGTTCCCAAGATTCGGCGTCCTTGGGAAACACGCCGGTCGCGCGGCAGGCGGCGACGAAGGCAGGCACAGCGCCGGCGGGAGGAGCGGGCGATGGGATGGCGGCTGCGACAGCTGCCGCAGCCGGACAGGGTTGGGAGGTCGAAGCCGTACGCAGAGTCGGCGCGGCCCGTGAGCTGCTGCTCTCGGAGATACACAAGGTCATCGTCGGGCAGGACGGGGTCATAGACCAGATACTTTGCGCGATGTTCTGTCGCGGCCACTGCCTGATGGTCGGCGTGCCTGGATTGGCCAAGACGCTGATGGTCTCGACCATCGCCAGAGTCCTGAAACTGACATTCAATCGTATCCAGTTCACGCCCGATCTGATGCCTTCGGATATAACCGGCACCGACATAATCGAGGAGGAACAAGGCACCGGGAAGCGGGCCTTCCGTTTCGTCAAGGGACCTATATTCGCGAACATCGTGCTGGCCGACGAGATAAACCGTACGCCGCCGAAGACGCAGGCGGCGCTGCTGGAGGCGATGCAGGAGCGGCAGGTGACCGCGGGCGGCGTCAAATACCCACTGGAGCCACCGTTCTTTGTCCTGGCCACCCAGAACCCGATCGAACAGGAAGGGACCTACCCGCTCCCCGAGGCGCAGCTGGACCGGTTCATGTTCATGATAACGATAGGGTATCCGTCTTTGGAGGAGGAAAGGGAGATCGTGCGCTCGACCACGTCGGACATCGAGCCGCAGCTCCGGCCGATCCTGTCCGGCGGCGACATACTGGCGCTGCAGGGTCTGGTAAGGAAGATACCGGTATCGGACCACGTGGCCGAGTACGCGATAAGGCTGGCCCGGGCATCCAGGCCCGAAGACCCGAGCGCGCCGAAATTCATCAAGGAGTGGGTCTCGTGGGGCGCCGGACCGCGGGCGGCGCAGTACCTGGTTCTCGGCGCCAAGGCCAGAGCGATACTTTCCGGACGCTATACGCCCGCCGTCGAAGACGTCAGGTCGGTGGCGCTTCCCGTCCTGCGGCATCGCATATTCACTAACTTCAACGCGGACAGCGAGGGTGTGACGGCCGAGCGAATAGTTGAAAGACTTATCGCCGAAATAAAAGCCCCCGGCCAGGCGGATTACAGATAACCGGTCGGCGCCTCGGCGCGATTCCGATGGGACGGAACCTTCGGGATGACATCGCCATATTGATGGCCGGCGGTTAGTTTCGCGGCGGTTCGCGGCGATGGTGTTGGCGTACCATATGTGGGCGGACGGATACGCCGACGCCGGGAACTGCGGCGGCATCAAGTCCGGGAGGTGCTTCCATGTGCAGAGTTATGCGTATGGCTGCGGTCTCGATAGCCTTCTTGGTCTCGGCGGCTTCGGCTCGCGGAGGGACGCTTTCGGAAGCGGCGCCCGAAACGCCGCTGCACAGGCCTGTCACCGTAGACTATCGCGGGCTTCCGGTCGCCGACGCGCTCAGGGATCTGGCCGCCAAGGCCGGCGTAAAGTTCGAGTTCACCGCCGAGCTTCTGGAGGGCCTGGCGCCGGTAAATTTCGATGCCAGGGACAGGGAGGCCGGGCGGGTCGCGGTCCGTATACTGAAACCGCGCGGGCTTGGGATCAGGGCGGCCGGGGAGGGAAGGTACGAGGTCTATAGGCTGGACCCGTACGACGAGTTGAGGCCGAAGCGCGAGGAGGCCTTTGGGTTCGCGCGGAAGCCGGAGGCGGTTCGAGAGGGGGACAAGGTTACGATCTCCTTCGAAACCAAAGGGTTCTGCGACGCGACGGTCGCCATGGAAGACGCAAGGGGGCGGATAATCAGGCACTTGGCATCGGGCGTCCTCGGAGAAGACGTGCCGGAACCGTTCCTGTGGAATTCGAAGAGACAGACGATCGTCTGGGACGGGAAGGACGACCAGGGGAGGTACGTTGACGATAAGGACTCGGTGACGGTCCGCGTCTCGCTCGGATTGAAGCCGCGGTTCGAGAGGACGCTCTTCTGGAGTCCGCACAAGCGGATATCTAACATCGCCCCGCTGCTCGCCCCGGCGCCGGAGGGGATCTACGTGTTCGAAGGTCTCGGCGTGGACCACCTCAGACTCTTCGACCACGACGGCAATTACGTGCGCACGATCTACCCGTTTCCGGCGGGAAAGATACCCGAGGTCATTGGGCTGCAGAAGCGCTGTTTCGTGCCGGGCGAAACGGAAATACCGCTCAAGATGGGCTACGAGCTGGCTTCGCTCCTTACGTCGGGATCGAGCGCGTGGGGCGGCGAAGGGGGACACGAGGGAGGGTACGCCGCGACGGCGATGGCGGTGCATCCCCCGCTGGGCACGCTCGCCGAGGTCGGCAAGCGCAGGATAGCGCTGGCCTACCATCGCCTGAACCGGCTGACATCGGACGGCGACAGCGGCGTGCTGCCGATCCTCGGCCCGTCGGTTTCGTTTACCGTTCGCGTGGGACAGCTTCCCAGAGTAGTTGGGCCGACGAGCATCGCGTTCAGCCCGGACAGTAAGTACCTTTATCTGACCGGTTACGTCTGGAAGACGGGGAACTACGTGGGCGAGGCGCAGTGCTACCACATGGTGATGCGGATGGAATACGAGAAACAGGACGAGCCGCAGGTTTTCCTCGGAGTCCAAAAGACCGATGACGGATACGGATCCGGCAACGACCGGTTCTGCGTGCCGACGTCGGTGGCCTGCGATCCTCAAGGGCGCGTATACGTGGCGGATCATTGCAACCAGCGGATACAGGTGTTCTCGCCGGAGGGGAAGTATCTGAAGACGATACCGGCGCCGTATCCGTCTGCTATCAGGATAGACCCGGCCACGGGCGAGATATGGTCGTTCAGCTTCGAGACGATCGGGCCGTCGCAGCAGGTTTCGCGCGCCATGAACCATCCCGGCAGGATACCGCCTACGGTCTGCAGGCTCGGCACCTTCGACAAGCCCGCCAAGGCCGAGCCGCAGCCGATACCCGTCGGTTCGCTGACCGGCAAAGGGGGCTGGATCGCGACCGGCGGCCAGACCTGCCAAGTGGCGGTGGATACTTACGGCAAGGAGCCGGCGCTGTGGCTGGCGGGCCGCAAGCCTACGGTTTCGGTCGAGGAGGCAAACTGGGAGAGCGGCGGCGGTATCTGGGCGCACCTGGGCGGATGGGAGAATCGGGGAATCCGCATCGCGAAGATGGAGGGCGGCGAGTGGAAGGCGGTTGTGGATTTTGCGAAGGCCGCCGAAAAGAAGGTTCACCGCCTGACCCCGCCCCAATTCTCACGCCAACGTCTTTACGTCAATCCCGCAGACGGGATGCTATATGTTTGCGAGGAGCAGACCGGAGCGGGCAAGTCGTTCTATACCGTAATCAGGATAGACCCCAATACAGGCAGGATGAAAGAGGTAAAGCTGCCGGGGGATACCGAAGATATCATATTCGATATCGAGGGGTTGGCCTACTTGGCCACCGATCATGAGATAGTCAGGTTCGATTCGGCCAGCTGGCGTGAGGTACCGTGGGATTACGGTGAACTAAGGCCGTCGGTGCGTTTCGCGTCGAGCGGCGCGCTGCCCAAGCACGACGCCGTATCCGCGCTGCCGATACCGGGCGAGAGACCCGTGTGGTGGCATTCCAGCGGGATGTGGATATCCCCCAGGCGTCATTTGGCCGTCATATGCAACATACCGGAAACCCGACGGCGGGTGTCCGAGGCGAAGAGGCAGTACATGCAGGAGGGTATCGCCAGGGGCTACGCGCCGTTTATCTACCCGGGCCGCTCCGGCAACCGCGTCGTGCTCGTCTTCGACCAGCACGGCAAGATCGTTTACGATGACGCTGTGCCGGGCTTGACCAACGCCGACGGCATCGGGATAGACAATGCCGACAACCTTTACATAATGGTCGCCGCGCCGCGGGTGATCGAGGGGCAACCGTACCAGAACGACAAGGCCGAGACCTTGATGAAGTTCCGCCCGGGAAAGGGGCGGCTCGTGAGCGCCGGGGAATCGCCGGTGCCGCTGCCGCCGGATATGAAGCCGAAGCGACCTCCGGACGTGACTAAGTACGGGATGGGCGACACGTGGGTCGAAGGCGCGGAGTGGATGTACGGAGGCGTAGGATACGGCGGGCAGGGCGGTTCATGCACCTGCTGGCATTCCCGCTTCCAGCTCGATTATTTCGGCCGTTCCTTCGCGCCCGAAACGATCCGCTTCAGCGTGGCCGTGCTGGATTCCAACGGCAACCTGATCCTCCGCGTAGGCAGGTACGGCAACGTTGACGACGGTTTGCCTCTGATTGCCGACGGCGATCCCCAGAATCCGCGCCCGATCGGAGGGGACGAAGTGGCTTTGGCGCACGCGGCATATGTCGGCGTACATACCGATCGGCGCCTCTTCATACACGACGGCGGCAACGCCCGGATACTGAGCGTCAAGCTCGACTACCACTCCGATGAGCGGATAGCGCTGAAGGACGTGCCCGACAGGGCGGCTAAGCGGGCGCAATGAGCCTCCGCCGGCGGGCTTGAAGGATTGAGAAACCAGGAGCTTGAGGTTCGGATGGAGGATCGAATATTCGGGAGGCGTCCGCATCGTAAATCAGGCCGCCGCGATTCCCTTCTCGTCAGCTTTAAGGCGCATGCCCTCCGTAACAAAATTATCCCGCTACCGGAGGAAAGTTGTTTCCCTGATTGCGCGGCGAGTTCGCCTCGTCGCGGGTCGAAGGTACGCGCGCCGTTCGATCCATTTCTTGCCGGTCGCTGGAAATGCGCCGTATCCGGTGATCTAATGAATAAAGCGCGTATGCGTCCCGGAACCCTCGGCGCCTGACGTCGAGCGATGGATTCGATTGGAAGAGAAGGACGGGGATCCGGAAGGCGATGGCGCGAAAGGAAACGAACGTATGCCTCAGGCGATGACGCGGCCGCGGGACGATAGGAGCGGCAAGGCGATCTTGAGGGGCTTTATTCCGAAGCCGCCTGACGCGGCCGGCGCGGGAGCCGTACTGCGGCCGGAGGCCGGATTGCCGAGTGCGGTTCACCGGCGCCTGGCGAAGGTCGCCGCGGCCCTGGCGCTGGTCGCCGCGGTCGGCCTGCCGTGCGCGGCCGCCGTCGTGCTGCCGCTTGGCATACGGGAACTCGCCGGCGGCGCGTCCCGGATCGTCGAGGGGAAAGTCGAATCGCTGCGCGTTTGCGGCGACGTCAGCGATATACACACTCTGGTCGAACTCCGGGTCTTAAGGACGTTCAAGGGGGCGCCGGCGGAAAGGTTTGCCTTCCGCGTTCCGGGCGGTTTCCTCGCGGAACGCGGGATCGGCATGGGCGTCCCCGGCACTCCGAAGTTCGCCATCGGTGAGCGCGCGATCGTGTTCCTGGAGGAGACGCGGCGGGGACTGGAGGTATACGGCCTCGCACAAGGCGCCTACCACGTGAAAGGCGGCGCGTCCGGAACGGCGGCCCCGGGCCGCTCGGGCGGCGATGTCGGCGGGAGGAACGGCGCCGCCGGCGGCGCTGGGAATCCCGGGGCCGGAGGAGGTTCGGGAGGCGCGGAAGGTCCCGACCGCGGAGATGGGGCCTGCGCGGATGTGGTCGAGCAGGACCCGGCGGGGCCTGGGACGATATTGAGTTCGGCGCGGCGCGAAGACCCGGAATTCAAGATACTTGGCAAATCCGTGCCGTACGGGACGTTCGTCGAGCTTCTGGATGCGTGCGTGGCCGGCAGGGATCTGCCGGCCGATATCGCTGCGATGGCCGATTCGCTCCCGCCTGCCGCCCACGGCGGCACCAGCACGGCGGCGGCCGGGCCGTTCGGCGTGGCGGGGAAGAGCCGGGCGTCTCTCCTTCCGACGGCGCTCGTCGTCCTCGCGGCGCTTGGCGGCGCCCTGGCTGTGGCTGCGTTGTCGCGCTGCCGCCGGGCGGCAAGGGGGACCGCGGACGGAAGGAGAGCGGCGGGAATCCTGCCGGTCCTTGCGGCCGCCTCCGGCGCGGCCATCCTGGCCTTCCGCGGCGACGCGGCCCTCGCCTACGCGATCGAAGGCCCCAAGTGGGACTTGGCGTCCCTGAGCGGCGGGCGGGTCCCGTGGGAGCAGAGCCTGACGGGAACGAGCGACACGCTCTACGAGTTCGACGAAGTGCAGGATGCCTTCGACGAATGGGAGGCAATACCCGAAAGCGCCATAGCCTTCGCGAAGAAAGGCACGACTTCAATCAATTACAAGGCGTATGACGGACATAACGTGGTAGCATGGGATCCGGATCCCTCGTTCGGATCCTCGGTACTCGCGATGACCTATTGGTGGTACTCGGGCGGCAAAATGCTCGAAGCCGACATCATATTCAACGACCGGGATTTCAACTGGCAGGCGCGGGGGCAGGGCGGTACGCAGAAGGTCAAGGGCGTGGCGCTTCACGAGATCGGCCATGTGATCGGGCTGGACCACGTGAACCCGCCGCCGACGGCCATAATGAATCCCATAGACAGCGGCCTCCAGACGCTGCAGGACGACGACCAGGCCGGCGCGGCATACTTGTATCCTGCGGCGAGTTACCCGACCGATCCGGAAGTCTCGGCGGAGGCCAGCCCGGATTCCGGCCCCCCGCCTCTGACCGTGTACTTCTACGGCGAAGGGAAGGACAACTTCGAGCCCGGCAGCCCCGTATCGTACTTGTGGGATTTCGGAGACGGGACGCCGGCATCTACCGAACAGAATCCGTTGCACGTGTACGCCGACCCGGGGCTTTATTCTGTAAAGCTCACGGTCTTCACGAACCGGACGAACCCTGCCGACAACCGATGGTCATCTGCGACGCTGATCATTGCCGTGGGCGAGGAGCTTCGCCCGGTTCCCGGGAAGGGCAGGTTCAAGCTGAACTTCAGGTACGCCGGCAGGGATTCGTTCAAGATGCAGGCTGCCATCGGCGGGTTGGCTATGCCGTTCAGCGAGGATAAGGCTGACGACGGACTTACGTTCGATTGCGCGGTGGAGATCGGTTCGGGCGCATCCTTCGATTGCGTCCTGAACGGCAAGGGCAAGACGATATATGGGGAAAACGTCAAGCTCAAGGTCAACTTGAAGAAGGGCATTGCCTCGATAATGGTCTCCAAGGCGGATCTGAGCGACGCGATGGGCGTGTCGAGGACGGAGGATATAAAGTACGGCCCGCTTGACGTGCCGGTGCTCGTCCGCATCGGGGACATATACATATCGGGTATCGTATCGGCCCAGTATTCGTCAAAGGCGATGAAGGGAGGGAAGGGCAGGTTCTGACCGGCGTATGCGGAATCCGACCGACGCTCCGGCATCAACAGGCGCGCGCGGCGGGGCGGCGGTTCGTTGCGCTCCATGGTCGCTCGGCCGAATTCTATGGCCACCCGTAATTAACTTGTCTGCCGCAGGAGGCGGCGTAACATATGTGCCCGTCGCCGCCGCAATTGAGTTCCGCCCGTTCTTGATGGCGGCGGGATGGCCGCGCCTGGACGGTACGAAGGGATGGCCGCGGCAGCAGTGGCGGGCGGAGAATAGGCTTGGAGGCGCCATGGGAGGAAAGAACAGCGGATTGAAGCACGGGTCCGGTTTGTGCAAGATGGACAGGTTTCTGTTCAGGAACAATATGAAGCTGTTGGCTGAGCTGCGCGATCGCCGCAGAGGCATCGGCGCCAGGGGCCGGGCTGAGAAATCCGGCGGCGGAGAAGGCGCTGGAAAAGAAAGCGCCGGCGAAGCGGAAACACCGTCGAATTGATGGATGAGCCGGCGCATGGAAATCCTCCGACGATTCGGTGACGCGAAATCCCGGATCCGTGAACGCGGGCGAACAGTAAGTTTTTCCGGGTTCCGGCTCGATGCGCCTGTTGACATGTTCAGGTCAAGTCCATAAACTGCGGCGACTTTTTATCTTGCGCTGGCCCGTTCGAATCGGCGGCATTTTGCTGCTTGGGAAGGCGAGGAAAGGCTGGAGGTTGGGAAGGAAGTGTCTGCCGGCCGCTCGGCGGAGTTGAGGGGGGCCGCGGCGGCATGGCCGTCCTGTCCGTGCAGGATGGTTTTCGCGAATTCCGTCGGTCACGCCTTCGGGGGACATCGAAAGGATTCGGCGCTGCCGGCGATAATTCCGAGCGCAGCGGCTTGAGGGGGGGAAGAAATGGGGCTGATAGCAGAAAAGCTCTTCCTGACCAAGGGTGTCGGCAAGGCGCGGGAGAAGCTGACGAGTTTCGAGCTTGCGCTGCGCGACGCGGGCATAGCGCAATACAACCTCGTTCGAGTCAGCTCGATACTCCCTCCGAACTGCAAGATCATCACGCGGCAGCAGGGCGAGAACTACCTGCGGCCGGGAGAGGTGATTCACGTGGTGCTTGCGCAGTGCGAAACGAACGAACCGAACCGGTTGATAAGCGCTTCGATAGGCGTAGCCGTTCCGCGAGACCCGAACCAGTACGGCTATCTTTCCGAGCACCACGCATATGGCGTAACCGGCGAGAAGGCGGGCGATTACGCGGAGGACCTTGCCGCCCAGATGCTCGCCACGACGCTTGGGGTCCCTTTCGACGCCGAGAGCAGTTGGGACGAAAAGAAGCAGCAGTACAAGTTCGGCGGCAGAATAGTGCTCACCCGCAACATCACCCAGTCGGCCGAGGGCGACAAGGACGGGCTGTGGACCACTGTGGTAGCCGCGGCGGTGATGATAGGCGAATGGAGCTGATTGCCGACTGGGCCGCTTGACGCTTCAACCGTTTTCGCCGGCGCCATAGGCCCAAAACATAATGACGCGCGACATGGCCACCAAGTTGTTCATCGCATGAAAAGTTATCGGCGCCCACAGGGCGCCGGTCCGTTCGTAGAGCCACGCCAGCAGAAGCCCCATCACGAATATCGGAAGGAACTGCGATTCGCTCCTGTGTGCTGCGGCGAACAGGGCGGCCTGCAGGACGGCGGCCAACAGGCGCGGGACCCATCTGGACATGGCCCCGTAAAGCACGCCGCGGAAAAATATCTCTTCGAGCACCGGAGCCGCCAGCACGGTGGCGAAGAACACCAAGGCCGCCGCCGGCAGGCTCCGATCTTCCAGCAGCATCGGTACGACGGGGTGCGGCTTTGCCTCGCACCCGCCGAAAGAGTCCCAAAGCGACTCCCCCAGGCGTCCGGCAGCCTGTATGAGCCAGAACGACAGTACGAATGCCACGATCCCGAAGATGATATCGCGCCTCGGGGAGCTTCCAAAACCCAGCTCCTCGGCGTCGGCCCAGACTAGCGCCTTGGCCTTGGTCAGCAGCAACGTCACCGTGATGGCCTGCGCCATGAGCTGGCCGGCGATGGGAAGGGCGGCGCATCTGTCGTCCGATGGGATTTCCCATTCCTTCGGGTACAGCGACCAAGCCGCGATCAGCGTTTGTGCGCAGACCGAGCACATCGCCAGTGTCAGGAACGACCACGTGAAATCCCATAGCCCGAACGGCGAATCCGGGGCGGCGCCGGGCAGTTCGGGCCTGATCCTCCGCCTTGCCGTCCTGCTCGCCAAGGCGCACGCCGCCATAGCCGCAGCGCCCACCAAGCCTCCGGCGAAAACGGGCACCGCCAGGGAGGCTACGAACGCCGCTGCGGCGAAGACGGCCGGATGGAGAGGGGCGGCCGCGCCGGGCCGGCCTTCGAGAAAATCGAGGATCAGGCGTTCCCTGGATTCGATGGCGGCCGCGGCCGGGGGCTGAGACAAGGCGGCGAATCTTTCCAGCAGTCTCCTTCCCTGCGGAGCCGTCCTTATCGTCAGGATCATGACAAGGCCCAGCGCCGCCAGTGCGAAGTAGGGTTTCTCGTACTTCCACCAATCGCGGGCGGCGCAGATCCATTCGCCGAATCGCCCGCCGCCTTCGCTCTGCCGCGGCAGCCGCCCATCCGTTTCCGGAAGATCGCGCAAGGATCTTCGCCTCCGATTTCCCGCCTTGGAGCCGACGCGCCGTCACGGAGCTGCACGCCGTCCCTTCAAAATATTGCGTGGATCCCGCATCGCGGACATCCTGCAATGACGGGATCGGACGCCCGATCGTCGCTCAAGCGCCCCCGTCCTGCTTCGGCTCCGCGTCGCCGGGAGATCCCGCGCCGTCCAGCTGTCCGCCGTCCCGCGGCTCCTTACCGTCGCGGTTTGCCGCGTCTCCATGCGCCTCCGCGCCGTCCCTGTTCTCCGCGCTTTCTTGCGGTTCCGAACAGCCTCCGGGAGGCGGACCGCCGTTCCGGGCGGATGCCTCGTCTCCCGGAACTGCG
>CALKMO010000303.1 GCA_937991785.1 uncultured bacterium
ATTGCACCCACGGCACGGGGTGGAATCCCGGCGAGGAAAGTTACATATTGAAGCAGTACATGGCCCGTGAGAAGACCTGGCGGAAGGAGGTAAAGAAGATACTCGATAAACCGGTGGACCTGAAGCGCGGGCACGAGTACGCCGCCTCGATAATAAACGCCTACCTCGGCGGGGAGATGTTCGAGTTCAACGGGAACGTCCCGAACGAAGGCCTCATAGACAACCTGCCGCCGAAGGCGTGCGTCGAGGTGCCCGTTGTGGCCAACAGGAGAGGTTTCAACGCCATACACGTAGGGCCGCTGCCGCCGCAGTGCGCGGCGCTGAACAACGTCTCGATAGCGGTGGAGGAGATGGCGGTGGAGGCCGCGCTGACAGGGGACCCGGAGCTGGTATACCGCGCCGTCTGCTACGATCCGCTGACCGCCGCGGTGCTTTCGCTTGCGGAGATACGCAAGATGGTCCGCGAGATGTTCAAGGCGAACAAAAAGCATCTGCCGCAGTTCAAAACCGTGAACATATGAGGGGAAGCCTGGCTCGACGACTTGCGCCTTCCCCGGGGGCGTGCCCATCGGCCGTCCCGGGCGTTTCACGCGAGCCCGTAGAACCGCTCGCCGTTCCGGGGAATCCTCCAATAGGCCGCTTCCTCTGCGCGGGTCTTACTTTTCCGTCAGCTTCGTAGTGCCGTCCCAATCCGGGGGCGGGGCCTTCATCATGAAGACGCGGCATCGCTGGAGGTAGACCTCGGAAGGCCCGTCGCCCGGGACCTTGTCCAGGATCATGGCGAAAAGTCCCGCGGCCTTTTCGAATTCGCGCTTCAAATACGCCGCCCTGGCCTTCGCGAAAAGGTCCAGGACCTCAGGCCACGGCTCGCGCAGCTGCCCCTTCGCCCCCATAAGTTCGTATACTCTTATCGGTTGAGACTTGCCTACTACTACCACTCTATCCACCTCGCGGGCCTCGATGCCGTCCTTCGCCTGCTCGTAGGTGCTCTCCCCGATCATTATGTACGTCCTGAACGCCTTGTTGGCGCCCTCGAGCCTGCTGGCGAGGTTGGCGGCGTCGCCCAGTATCGTGTAGTTGAACTTGTTGGGTGAACCCATATTTCCGACGGTGACCTCGCCGGTGTTTATCCCTATGCGGGTGCGCAGGGGGAAGGGCAGCCCGAATTCGCGAACGAGCGGTTCTAGCGAGGTCTCCGCCTGCTTGGCCTCCAGCGCGGCCAGGCATGCCTGGAGCGCGTGGTCCGGCATCGCCTTCGGGGCGTTCCAGAAGGCCACGATTGCGTCGCCGATGAACTTGTCTATGACTGCCTTGCGGTTCCACATCGGCGCGCACGCCGCTTCGAAGTAGCGCGACATCAGTTTCACGAGCTTCTCCGGGTCGCCGATCTTCTCCGAGATGGTCGAAAACTTCTCTATGTCCGAGAACAGCGCCGTCACCTCGCGCTTCTGCCCGCCGAGCCTTATCGAGTCCGGGTCCTTGAGCTGTTCTTCGACGACATCCGGCGCCAGATAATATTGCAGGACGCCGCGGTACTGGCGCCTCCGCCGCTCCTCGGTCATGTACCTGTAGATGAACATAGCCAGGGAGGTGCAGAGCAGCGAGGCTTCCGCGTGCGCCACGTCCACCACGAGGCCTCCGAAGGCGAAGGCCGCGTAGGCGGCGGCGAAGTATGCGGCGGCGAGCAGGACGAACCCGGCCAGCGCCCAGAGACGCTCGAGGCGCGTCAGCGCCAGCCCCAGGAGCAGCGTTACGCCGAAGACCAGTGCCGCGTTCGGCGCGGCGGGAACCTGCCTGATGAACCGGCCGGTGAGGATCGTGTTGATGACGTTGCCGTGGGCTCCCACCAGCGGGTAGCGGGCCTGGAGCGGGATCGGGTTCATGTCGTGGGTGCCGGTGCCGGTCAGGCCGACGATCACTATCTTGTCGCGGAAAAGCTCGGCGCGCTTGACGGCCGTCTCCGTAAGCCTTCCTGTCTCGTTGTCGCGTTCGAGCAGGTCGCCGAGCGATACGTGGGGCAGGTCGTTCTCGTCAACCCACGGGGCGATCCAGTTTATGAGCATACGGCCGTGTTCGTCCACTGGGATGCTCAGGTCGAATCGCCTTCCGGTGCGCGGGTCCTTCGCTCCGGGCAGCAGTATCTCCCGCCCCGGCCGCACCGCTACATCCTCGAAGCGCACTCCGAGTACGTCCATGCAGATGGCAAGCCCCAGGGAGGGGTAGAGCGTCCCCCGCTTGCCGGCGAGAAGATCCTCCGGCGGAAGATGCACCATCAGCATCGGAAACCGCCTGACCACTCCGTCTATCTCGGGCACGAACTGCACGAAGCTCGGCATCCTCGCCGCCTCGGTCAGCGGGATTATCGGGGCGACGACGGTCGGCGAATGGCTCAGCGCGTCGAACTCGGTGCCGGCAGCCTCCCTGAGCCGCAACAGGCCGATCCGCCGCCTCAGACCGTAATCTATGTCCATGTACGGCGATATGGCCGTCTCGTACTCGCATATCGTCGGCCTGCTGTACTCGGATATCAGCGCCTCCCTGTCGGGATGATCCGGCGGGAGTTCCATGGCCTTCTTCAGCTCTCGCTTCCTGCCTTCTTCCCTCAGGTTGCGCACCACCTTCTCCAGGTAATCAACGAACGTCATCGGAGGTTTCGAGGCGTACGCGGCCAGGCAGTAGCCCCAGTATTCCTCGAGCTGGAGATCCCACGCCATGGCCAGCTCTGCCTTCGCGATCTGGTCCTCCGTCAGTCCGGCCGCCAGCAGCTTCTTGACGGGCTCCCCGCTCTCCCCGGTCACGAAAGCGTTCGCCTCCCCCGGGCCCGATAGGATTCCCTTCACGCGGCCGACGAGGCGATCGTGCATGGCGTCCTCGACCATTTTGCGCCCGAGTATGTCCAGCAGGCGGGGGTCAATCCCTCGTTCCGACCTGAGGCGTTCCGCCAGCTCGAACGCTGCCGCCGGCCTGTTGGTCTCCCAAAGCTTCGCCAGCCTTTCGTTCCCTTTCTCTTCGAGGATCGCGGCGGCCGCCTCGGCCGCCGGCTTCCGCCTGCGTATCTCGCTCTCCATCGCCGCCCTGCCCAGGTACTGGATTTCCGATTCGAGGAACGTGGGGAAGAACGTGTGGCCATGCAGGGCGGCCAGGCGGCTCATCTCGCGGTCCGGGCGCGACAGCAGCCCGTCGAGCGCACGCGCCAAAGCCTCATCCCATCCGCCGGGGTTCTTCCTGAGTATTCCAGATATTTCCTCCAAGACGCGGTTGATGTCTTTTTGAGTGATCCTGCCGACGGAATCCTCCGTGAAGAATATGTCAAACCCTACCGCCGCCGCTCCCCGCCCGTTCGTCCCGGCACCTGCGGGGCCGTCCGCCGGGCCTTTCGCGTCCGGTCCTTTCTCTCCAGGTTCCTGTCCGCGCGGAAGGCGGCCGCTAAGGAGCGCCAGCGCCTCAGCATAGTATTCCCGCGGCAGGGGGAAATTGCCCAGCCGCTTCAGGGCCTTGTCGTCAATGTCCAGATAGACGATGTCGTCGCGCTTCGGAGGATGCTGGCCCATCAGGTGGCGCAGGGAAAAGCGAAGATCGTAGGTCAGCCATTCCACCCTGGCCAGGAGGCCGGAGTACATCAGCGCGACGAACGCCGCGCCGACGCATGCGGCGATCAGCGGCGCGGCAAGAACCTTCCCCAGTCTGACGCCCAGCGCTGCCATGTCGGCTGAATGCCTTTCTCGACGTACCGGCGGGGAGAGTTTCCCCGCGGCGCGATCCTCCGCCGCTCCAGGATCGTCGGCGCCGCGGCCTTCGCGCCGCCTCATGCGGGCGAGGGATCCCATTGCGCCCCTTGGTCGCGGCGTCGCGGCCTTGCGTCACCGCCGGATCCGGCAGGCCGGGGTCGCCCCAGCGGGCATACCGACAGGCGGGGCGCTCGGCTGCGATCCCCGCTCAGTTTCCCTCCCGATCCCACAGGAGGATGACTTTTACCGCTTCCTTCCGCCGAATCAATCCCACGGCGCGGCCGTATTCGCCGAACGGCAGGCGGTGGGTTATCGCGGCGGCAGGATCCAGAAGGCCCTGGGCGAGCAGGCCGGCGGCGCGGCGCAGATCGCCCGTTTCGAGGCGTTTCGAATTGCGTATCGTCAGTTCCTTTTCGAACCATGGCATCTGGCAGACGCGGAAATCCTCGCGCGAGAAGCCGAAGAAGACCAGCTCGCGCCGCGCCAGCAGAAAGGACGTAGAGCTGCTGGCTGGATCCCCGGAGCATTCCACTACCAGATCCACCGCCGCCTCCTCGACGGCCTCCAGGGCGCGTCTTTCCTGGGCCGACAGGATGCCTCGGCCGTCCCGCGCGGCGCGTTCGGCCGCATCGAATGCGCCTTCGAATGCGGATGAGTCCACGATTCTGTCCGGCCCGCTCCTCGAGGCGGCAGCGCGTCTCAAGCGGGCGCGGTTTTTCTCGAAGCCGATTACCTCCTTGGCGCCCAGCGCCCTCAATAGCTGGATGCAGCACAGGCCGGCCGGACCGAGACCGACCACGCCGGCGCGCCTGCCGCGGACGCCGGTCTTGGAGAGCGCCCGCAGCACGCATGCGTACAGTTCCAGGATCGCGGCGTGTTCCGGCGGCGTCCCGGGGCCTACCGCCACGACGTCTGAGGCGCTTCGCCGGACGTAGCGCCTGTAGAGTGGCGGCCCGCCAATGCCGCTGAGCGCCACAAGGGACCCCTCCGGCGGACCCTCGGCCCCGGCCCGGCTCCGCACCACAACGCCTGCGCCTTCGTGGCCGGGAAACCCGGCCTCGAGCGGATACGGGCGCCCGCGCCATCCTCTCGCCAACACCCAGTCGTCGTGCTGGTTGCACACTCCCGTCGCGACGACTTCGATGGCGACCTCTCCGGAACCGGGGTCGGGGCATTCGACCTCGACTATCTCGTACCGCTCCGGCCCCGTTATGCGGATCGCGGGCCCTTTCACAAGCGCCCCTCTCGGCTCCCGCCCGCGGTTTCCATCCAAGGCGCCCGGATCTCGCGGCAGGCTGCTGCCAGGGCGGCCGCGTGCACCTGGCGAAGCGGAACTTTCCTCTTCGCGGCCAGCGCTCGGCAATCCTCGAATTCCGGAGATACAGAGACCGCGCGCCCCCCCAGTTCCCCCACCTTGACCCTGACGGTCCCGAACCGCGTCGCAACCCTTACGAAACGGCGCGAGAGCGTGATCCGTTCCTTGCGGCAGAACCGAACGCCGAATGTGGTCGTCTCGGCGAACAGAGCGGCGGCCACGTCCCCCGTCGCTCCTTCCGGGCACAATACGGATATCTCTACGCCCGGCCTGCCTTTCTTCATCGTCACCGGGCGTAATAGGACGTCCAGGGCGCCGGCGGCCGCGAGCCGTTCGTGGAGGAATCCAAGGGTTTCCGGCGGCGAATCGTCCACGTCGGCGGTCATTTCCACCACGGAATCGGCCGACCCTGCTCCTGGCGCGGACCTCTTGCCCAGAATCATGCGCAGGACGTTCGGGAATCCTGGGTCGTCCCTGTGCCCGGCCCCGTAACCGATCTTTTCGATCGTCGAGGCCGGCAGCGGGCCGAACGACGATGCCAGCGACGAGATCAGCAGCGCGCCGGTCGGAGTTGTCAGCTCGCCGTTTCGGTCGGTCGGCCGGACCGGTATGCCGCGCATCAGCTCGATCGTCGCCGGGGCCGGCACGGGCAGCTCGCCGTGGGCACACCGGACCGTGCCGTTCCCGAGGGCTACCGGACCGCATACTATTTCGTCGGGCTCCAGCGCCTCCACGGCGGCGAATGTCCCTATTATGTCCACCAGGCTGTCCGTCGCCCCGACCTCGTGGAAGCGTACTTCTCCGCTCTTCTTGCCGTGAATGCGTCCCTCGACTTCCGCCAGCCTCCCGAACGCCTCGAGAGATTTTCGCTTCACGAACGCCGACAGCCCGCTGTTTTTGATCATGCGTTCGATTTCCGACCACGACCGGTGCGCGTGATCCGCATGGGAGCGGGCGCCGCAGCGCTCGGCGCCCTTCGAACGGATCGGCGTATGGCTGTGTTCGCAGGCGTCCGAATGCGCGTGCGCGCCGTCGTGCCGGTGCGAGCGATGGCGCTCCGCATCCTCGCCGGACCGCGCCGGGCGGCCGGTCCCGGAGATCTTGACATCGAAGAGCGTGCCCGAAACCGAAGCCCGCAGAACCCTGGCCGTCCTGATCCGGTACCCTCCGAAGTCTGCTTTTGCCAGCTCGCGCTTGATGGCGTTCAAC
>CALKMO010000304.1 GCA_937991785.1 uncultured bacterium
ACTAGCAGGCTCGATGCTGTCCACAGGGATGCTTTTCCTCAGTGCAGGAACGCTCCTGATTACTTTGATCTTCACCTTACACAAGCTCCGAAAATCCATTTTACAATGAAGACATGGCTTTTACGCATCATGCTGATGCTGCAAATATTTGGTTTGATAAGCCTCTACGCTTATCACTTACACATCGAAAAAACCGGCAGGGCGACCGCAAGACGCGGAGAAAGAAGCGAGCCGGCGGGAAGGACACGAGGAAAAAGGAAAATCCGAATGAGAAGGGATAAGTAGCCGTCCTTGGCTGCCTGCCCCCTGTGCCTTATGGTGGAATCCGGCGATGCGCGGGCGGGATCGGCTTCGGGCGCGACCCGGCGCTGCCGGCCTGATCGCCCGACGAATGGCCCAAACGATGCGAATCCCAAGGATTCCGCGGGGGATACTTCGCCCCTACATGCCCCTTTTGTGGTTCAAACGCGATCTTTAGCCTTTCGGCGGCCGGCTCAATGTCTAAAACCCATAAAACGCATTCGATCGCACTTTCGACACCATCTTCCCTCTCAACCTCGCTCTCTGCCAATCTACAGCGCAACCGGCACAAAACGACTTTATTTAAAAGACGCAAGGCGTGGCCAAACAAAAAGTTATAACGCAATCCCGCAACAAGCGATTTTTCACTCAAGCCCTCGTTAAGCATAATTATAGCGCAAATTATGCAACGAAGTCTCACGAAACTACAAACATCCAAAAGCCGAATGAAATGCTGGCGGAAGAAAAGACGAGATGAACGGCCGCGACTTTCGAGGCTGCTGAAGACATCGGCCATTCCGTAGTATATGAAGGCCGCAACTGTCAAAGATGGGGAAGCGACGGCCTCGCCAGCCGGGTTTCCTTCCCGCTGGGCGAGGCGACTTATCTCGAAGCGAGCGATCCGGAAGCCTGCGAAATTCCACTTTGCGCTCGCCGCGCCCTCCGCCAAAATGTAGCGTTGGGGCGGGCCGATCCCCTGACTAGGGGGCGAGTATGTTGGCCGGCCCCCGCCGGAGGGGACGCGAATGTGTGTCTTGGAGAGCAGAAGGCGCAAGAACTTAGTCCTGCTCGGGGCGACCGGCTCGATTGGGCGCAACGCCATCGACGTGCTCCGCCGTTTCCGTGGCCGCTTTCGGCTGATCGGCGCAGCCGCGCATTCGAACGTCGAGGAAATGGCCAGGCTGATAGGCGAATTTGAGGTGCCTCGGGCAGCGATGTTCCGGGAGGACAAGGCCGCGGAGCTGCGGGCGATGCTGAACGGGAGGTGTGAGGTCCTCGCCGGGACGGAAGGCGTCGCTACGCTGGCCGGAGATCCCGAAGCCGACACGGTGATATCGGCGATAGTTGGCGCGGCCGGGCTGCTGCCGACGCTGAGGGCCATCGAGAGCGGTAAGCGCGTCGCGATAGCTAACAAGGAACCTCTGGTAATGGCTGGCGCCATCATGCGCGCGGCGGCTGATAGGCACGGCGCCGAAATCCTCCCGATAGACAGTGAACACTCGGCCGTATTCCAAGCCATGCGCAGCGGGGCGCGGGGCGAAGTGAGGCGCATACTGCTGACCGCCTCCGGGGGGCCGTTCCGCGATGCCGGCAGGGAGACCATGGCGCGCGCCACGGCGAAGGAGGCGCTAAACCATCCGACGTGGAACATGGGCGCCAAGATCACCGTGGATTCCGCCACGCTAATGAACAAAGCGCTGGAAATCATAGAGGCGCATTGGCTGTTCGGCGCGCCATACGATGCGATAGAGGTGGTGATCCATCCCCAGTCCATAGTGCATTCGATGGTTGAGTTCCGGGACGGGTCGGTCGTGGCTCAGATGGGGCTTCCGGATATGCGTTTGCCTATCCAATATGCTTTAACGTATCCAGATAGGCTCGACGGCGGCCTGCCTCCGCTTACCCTCGACAGGATGTCTTCGCTCGACTTTATGCCGCCCGACCGCGAGCGGTTCCCAAGCTTGGATTTCGCCTACGAAGCCGGGCGCCGCGGCGGCGTCGCGCCCGCCGTACTGAACGCCGCCAACGAGGAGGCGGTGAAGCTCTTCCTGGCCGGCAAGATAGGCTTCCTTGACATTTTCGATCGCATCGAAGACGCGCTGAGGACGCTCGATATAAATTTTGCCGGAGGCGTCGAACCGTCGCTCGATGAGATACTGGCCGCCGACAGGTGGGCCAGGGAACGGGTCGCGTCCAAGTAACCGATAGGACGCTCGCTGGAGAGCGAGTTCGATTCAACGCTACTGCCGCCGCATGCAAGCGTAAGGGCGGCCGGCCGGCCCCCCCCACCGCTTACCGCAGAACCATGGTGCGCTTCAGCGGCATCATTTTTTCCACGGCGGCGTTTCGGGCAGATACTTTCGAAATTCCTCTATCAGCCCGGCCTCGTAATCCCCCGCGAACTTTCCGGAAAGGAACCTATCGAAGCCTTCCTTCCATAAGCGCTCCCACGATTCCTCCTCGCGCCCCGGTACGATCGGGAAGAAAAGCGCTCCGGCGGCCCGCGCGGCCTTGAGGTCGCCTTCCGCGTCGCCGACCATCAGCACGCGGTCCTTAGGATAGCGGCCCTTGGAGGTCGCCGTCAGGTGGTCGGCCTTGGATCCCATCTCTTGGCCGCAGATGAGCGACACGTAGGAGGCTATCTTGTGTTCCTCCCATTCCCGCACCAACGCCTCGGTCGGCGTCTGGGACACGACGATCATGTCGCAGGTCGCCTTCGCCTTCTCCAGCAGCTCGCGCACGAACGGGAACGGCGGGACGCCGTAGACCATCTCCTCGATCCGTTTGTTGACGGCTTCTGACCACTTCAGCGTCCTGGCCAGCACGGGATCGTTGGTCCTGGCTGCTTCCGCCTTCAGCGCCGGGTTGCCCAGCGCCTTCTCCCTGGCCACCCACTCGCGCAGGGAGGGCACCTGCGGTATCCGCACTCCCCTGCGCTTAACCTCCGGCCGCTCCTCCAGCAGGTCGAATACCTTAAGCAGCGCCGGGAAGCGGTTGACCCCGCGCCACTTCGAGTAGAGGTTCACGAACTCGGCCGCCTCTCGGGCGTATTTCGATACCGCCTGCAACTCCCAATGATGGATGATGTTCGGGATAAAACACTCCTTGTGCTTTATCTCCATAGTATCGAAGATGCATCCGTCCGAATCGAACGCCAGGAAAAACTCCTTCTCCGGTTGAAACGTTTTCAGTGCCTCGGGATTCAGATCGGTCTTTTTCGCCATTCGCCTTCCCTCCTTAATCTTCCCAAAGAGTTCCGTTTCTTCGCATCTGGCATCCGACGCCGCGGACCTTGAGACCGCCAGCCTACGGCGGCTTACACTCCGCTGTACGCCGAGAAACCGCCGTCCACCGCTATGACGGCTCCGGTAACGAACGATGCCGAAGGCGAGCATAACCATACCACTGCGCCGATCAGGTCGGACGGCTCGCCGAACCTTCCCATCGGCGTGTGCTCGATTATCGCCTTTCCCCTCGCCGTGAGCTGTCCGGTCTTTTCGTCCGTGAGCAGGAACCGGTTCTGTTCCGTGAGGAAAAAGCCGGGCGCTATGGCGTTCACCCTTATATTGACCGAATAATTCCTGGCCATGTGAACCGCCAGCCATTGTGTGAAATTGGCGACAGCCGCCTTGGCGGCCGAGTAGGCGAGGACTTTCGTCAGGGGCCTGTAGGCGGCCATGGAAGCGATGTTGAGGATCAGGCCGCTCTTTTTCTTCGCCATCGCCTTGCCGAAAACCTGGGAGGGCAGTATCGTGCCCGAGCAGTTCAGGTTGAAGACGAACTGCACGGCGTCGGGCGGTATGTCGAAGAACTCGAGCGTCTCCGACGTGGTGGCCATCTTGTGGTTCCCTCCGGCCCCGTTGATGAGGATGTCCACGCCGCCCAGCGAGTCCTCCGTCTTCTTCAGGGCATCCTCCAGACTCTTGCGCTCCAGCACGTTGACCGCCACCGGCACCGCCTCGCCGCCTTCCTTCTTTATGCCGTCGGCAACGGCCTTCGCCGCGTCCTCGCGCAGGTCCATAACCGCCACCTTAGCACCCAGCGAGGCCAGCGCGCGCGCCATCTCGCCGCACAGTACGCCTCCGGCGCCGGTGATCGCTGCGATCTTGCCCTTCAACGCAAAAATTTCGGCGTACTTCTGTTCAATCCTGCCTTCCATCTTCATGCCTCCTTTTTTCCTTACCACCGTTTCCCTCTTCCGAGCCTGCCGCCTCCTCCGCATACCGCCCCTGAAAAGTTCCAGCCGGCATCGCCGTCCCAGCCGCTCCCATGCCCTAAAGCGCCCTAATTCAAAAACCGCTGCGGAGCCCGAAGCAGCGGTCGCAGTATCCCGCCCGCCGCCGCAGGTTTTCGCGGACGGGTTCCTATCTCTTCGCGAACGGCGCTATATGCCTGGCCAAATGCTTTTCGACGGCCGAGTAATGTTTTTCCTCGTCCCGACGCAGCGCGTCAAGCATCCTGTCTCGGAATCGGAAGTTCCCCGCCGAGTCGCGCGCCGTCAGCACCGATCCGAACGTAACGTGCAGCACCTGCCTTCCGTCGAAGGCATCCAGCACGGAGGCCAACTGGTCGTCGGGCAGGTCCCTTCCGGCCGGCACCCTAGCCGGG
>CALKMO010000305.1 GCA_937991785.1 uncultured bacterium
CGTTCACCCGCCCTACTTCCTCGGGGTTGAGCCTCCCGTAATCCTCGAGCAGATCCTGAAGGAGCGATGCCGCCTGCGGCGTCAGCAAGACGGACGGACCTTCGGTCTTCAGTTGTTCCGCCAGCTGTTGGAGTTGGGAGATGTATCGCTCCCCTTCCTGCCTGCGTTCCTCCATTTTTTTCCTTCGCAGCTCTTCCTCCACCTGTATTTTACGGAGCAAGTCAAGAAACCCTTTCCCGGCGGTCTTTGAAGCTTCGGCGGGATTCATCGAGAGCAGCCTGTTCTTCACCTCTTCGCGGAACATGTTCAGGCCGCGCGGTTCCAACGCCTCTTTCCCCATAAGGAAGAAATCGCGAAAAACTACGTCGTTCTTTGGATCGTCGGGCATCAACAGAACGATAAAGCCCTCCGCGATATCGAGAAGCTCATATAGAACCCTATGCAGGGGGTTCCTGGTATCCTCGGCCGGGTTGAACGCCCTTATGCCGCGCAGAACATCCTCGTAATCCTCCCCGGAAGTCTCGAGCGTCACTATTTTCGCAATCGTGCGTAAGTGTCGCGTAATCTCAGCTATCAGGAAATGCGTGGATACCTCGCCCGGCGCCTCTCGTACGGTCGCGCCGGCCCATTGCATCTTGCCTATGTATTGGGAGTAGTTTTGCTGGGCGAAGTCATGGATCAGGTCAAGGATGCGGCGCCTATAACGGGGCAGGTCCGGGGGTTTGGGCGTCCCGGTTGCCCGCTCCCTCCTTTCGGCGATCTCCTCGATCCTGACCGGCCGGACTTCTATCCCTTCGTAGGGGAAATAATACTTTGTTCCCCTAGTGCGGAGTATCTCGCCGAGAATGGTTAGGTAGGTAGTCTTGCCCGATCCCGACAACCCGATGACCAAGTAAACCGGGTAATCCCGTTCGCCGTCTGACAGGATATAATCTCTTACGAACTCGAATGCTTCGATTATCGAGGCGTCCGTTTTGGCGCCTTGATCAATTGTGCGGGCGCGCGCCGCGGCATTGCGCACCTTCGCTACCTGCTCGGCGCTCGGCTGTTCTTCTTCCGCATCGGTTTGCGAGCCCGTCCCTCCATGCGCCCTGGAGACGGCCCAGCCGACATCCGGCGCGGCCCGGGAGGCAGCTTTCGACCGCTCCTCCGAGGCAGGCTTTTTCACTGCCCAGCCCCCTGCCCGCACCGGCTCGCCGCCGGCCCGGTCCCTCGCTCTTTCCGGCTTTCCCCCTGCCGGAACGACCCAAGCCCCTCCTCCATCGGTTTCCCCGGCCGATCCGGTCTCCCCCCCTACAATTACGCCTGCGGCTTTCCCCGTAGCTTTCTCCGCCGCGTCTCGGACTCGAGTCTGGTCCGAATCCAGTCGTTCCGGCGGCCGCGAAGGAAGATTCGGCAAAGGGGCAATCCGATCGCGGTCGGCCGGCGCCAAGTTACGGACCGGTTCTGCGCGATCCTGCCCCGATCCTTCCGCCGTCGGGGCCGGCGGTCTTCCGGCTTCGCCGAGTACGACAGCCTCGCCCGTCCGCACCGGTGCGCCGCCGCCCCCGCCGGAGCCGACCGACCACATAGGCTTCGATGCCGGCCGCCCTCCGGCCCTAACGGCCGCCCCCGTCCCGCCTGACTCTCCGGCAGCATCCGCCCCCCCGACCATTATCGTCGGCAGCGGCGCGCGTCCTTGCCGCCCCGCCGGCTTAACGGGCTCTTCGCGCCCCTCCGCGCAACCGCAGGAAAGGCATTTGCCGAGGAATGCATGAGACGGATCGTCCACCAGTGCCAGTTTCCCGCACGACGGACACTGCCGCGTCCTGACATTGTAAGCCGGGCACGACCTGTTCCTGCATCGGCCGGCATCTACGTCAACGCTCATAAGGCCGCAGACGCCGCATTGCCCTACGCTCCGCATAAGGTTCTCGCAGCCGCGTTTTACGCATATATAATTGTCCCCGGCCTTCACCAGCGACATGTTGCCGCACGCTCCACACTGCCGTATCGTCGCCTTATTGCTTGGACACGGCTGTCTCCAATTCATGCATAGCTTGGCACCCAGTAAAGATATCAGCGAAACCTGACCGCATGCAGGGCATTCATCCCTCCGGATCATGTACAGCCTGCAATCGGGGTTGAAACACCGCATCTGATCTGGAGCGCATGCCAGCGTGTGCTGCCCGCAGAATGGACACAGCCAGAAATATCTTCCTGCCGGGCATTGCGGGTTTGCGCATACAACCGTGTTCTCGTCGAGCCGGCTGGTCCGCGATCCGCATGCCGCACATATCCCATCGGCCGCCATGTGCCGTCACTCTCCAAAACCAGGAACGACCCAGCGGAACCCGACGTTGCGGTACCCCCGCAATGGGTAGGCTGCGTATCGCCTGACAGTCAGCCCCGGTCCGCCTATCACTTCGGGCGACCCCTTCAAAACGTAGAACCCTGACTGCACATCTCTCCAAGGTTTATAATCATAGACCGGCACCGGGCCGTTCCCTCCCTCCTCGAATACCTCAAGCCGATCAAACAGAGGGTAGTTCGCATCCTGGAATCTGCCGTACCTGCGCTCCGATTCGTCGTATCTTTCGCACGTCCATTGCCACCCGAATCCTTCAAGCATAGCGATACTCTTCCCGTCATGTAACGGCCTGGAAGTATCCTTGACCAGCCGTTCATAGAGAGCCTTGTCCGGCACGAAGTAATAATCTATTTCCTCCCCGCGCTTGCCAAAATAAAAGTTGAAATCGCGTTCGTTATGGCCCTGCCACGGGAATAGATGTTTCCACGAAGCGTCCACGACCATGCGCGCTTCGGCGCGTATCCCCTCGCCTTGAGGCCATGAGGATGCGCGCTCCATCTGCGCCTCCGTTGGGAGCTGGACATCCACTCCAGCCCTTTCCGCCAACCATGCGCAGTACGCGGCCGCCTCGTATACCGTTATGCCCACCACGGGCAAATCTTCCCACGGCACGCGCTTGCTCTTTCGACCGAACATCGCTTTCTGGCCGCCGCCTGCCGGCCCCGATGGAGACGTCCAATACCTGGGATAAAGTATTTCGCCGATGGGAAGCGGAGCATGTAGCGACGATGCCTTTTGGACCGCCGCCTTGAAGCGCCTGAGGAAGACTACAGTTTCGACTTCGAGCTTCTTCTGCTGCAGCAACTGCCGGAACCGCCTGTCGGTCCTGGACTCGTAAGCCTTCAGGATGCCATCCTCTATCCGCTCGACATCCCGAATGACCGACGCCGGATCGGGATACTCGCGGGCCAACCGCTCGGCCGTTTCGGTCCGCGCCGAGCCGTTGTCGTCCTCATCGGCTCCGCGGCCGCGCAGCATGTATTCGGCCAGACTGAACAAGCGCTCCAACACGGCGCCGCGAGGTACCGGAACGACCTGCGTGCCTGACCCATCCGATTTGAAAGTCAGGCTGCCCCCGTCCGCCGCATCCTCTCCCTCGACCGGTTCGCCGCCCGAGATAAGAAGTCGCTGGCATTCGAACTTTATGGAGTTGACATAAGCCTGGAGAAAATCGCGGCATGCCCTGTAGTCTTCTTCGTGCTGCGTTACGGTCCCGTCCGCATTGCGGAACGGCATGCTGATCGCCTGGACGCGCATAGCCAAGTCGTCCCATACGTAACGCCACAATGCGGCCTGTTCTACGATAGGCACTCCGTCCTCGCCGATATCCTGAAGGAAACGGCGGTACTCCCCGTTGGTTACCATCCGCGTTTGGATGTGAAACGAAGGAATGCGGACCCAAACGCCCGGAGTCGCGTATATGATGTTGCCTATTGAAAGATGCTTCGCCCGATCTAGCGCCTTGATGCGTTCCGATACGTGCCGCATGTCGCAGCCCATGAGGAACACCGTCTCCGGCATGTAGGCCGAGAGGCGTTGGAGATCGGATGCGCGTATGCGCTCGCCGACGAGGCTTGCCGCTACCTCTGCCATCGTCCGCTCCCCGAAAATCCGCGCCGAGGCCCTCGCGAACCGACATCCGAAGTCGGTTGTCAGTCCCGCTGGATCCATCGGTCGGAAGGTTCCCGATCGGGAGGAACCGATGCCGCCCGGAATCGCTCAGGGCGCTCCAGCCGGTAGGAAACAATATCATCCCGCGCTCACACCGACAATAGCCTTCTGCACGACCGCGCCGTCCGAATTCAGGAAGCCGCGTTGAATGACGCGGACTATCGTCCCTACGGGACGGTCGGACGGCACCTTCCGGCGCTCGTACTTGGACGGCCCGAATCGCTCGTCAAATCTTTCGCCCAATGGGACTCGAATCTCGCGTAGACCCAGTTCCTTGAGCCTGTCCGCAAGCAGGGCTGCCGCGTCCTCCAGATTTCCTCCCTCGGAGGCCGCGTCCACGGCGTTGAGCGCCAGGCGCAGCGCCACGTCCTCGGGCAGGCCGCCGCTTCCGCCGGAATATTCCCCGGCAAGTTTAAGGATCTGGGCCAGAGCTTCGCTCCGGGGCTCTCGCGGTCCTTTGCCCATTAACACTTTGCCAGCAACGGCCAGCAGACGTTCCCTCGCCTGATGCGGCTCCCCCGAGCTGACAACCACAGCTGCGTCCCGAAGCACGTTGCCTCCCGATACAAACCCTCGACGTAAGACGTACAGCAGAGTGCGCTTCGGCAAACGCGAGGGGATCTCCCGCAGCGACAGGTGCGGCGCCAAATCCGGCCTGCGAGCTAGCATCTCGTCGGGCGTCTCGCCCGGCTTCGGGAACAGTTCAGTCCCTTCCGGCAGGAGGGCCGCTACCTCGGAGGCAAGCTCCTTAGCCTGCTGGACGAATCCTTCGCCGCCAGGAAGCATCCCATAGGCGCTATCGAGACCGTCAAGGAAGCCGACCAGATCGGCGAGCACTTGGGGCGCCTTGTCCGTGCTTCCAAATTTCTTCCAGACCGCCGACGCCTTTCGCGCAAAGGCCAGATGTTCGTCGGGGATCGCCATCCCGTCGCGGACAACCAAGTCGGCCAGCTCTGCCATGCGTTCGAAGACTTGGGGCATCCCGGTTTCAGCCGATCCGGCCGCCGGGGCCGGCATGGCTTGAGCCGTCCGTATTCCGGGCACGGAAACCTGTCCGCCTGACGCAAGCCGCTCCGGAGGCGTTGCGGCCGGCGAGTGCGCTGCCGCATCCTTTCCGGACGTCGGCGAAAGGAGAGCCGCCGCGCCTGCCGATGCCGGAACCGGGGATACTTGGATCCCCCGACGCTTGCTCGCCTCTTCAGACTGCCTCGCCGCAGCGGCACCGACATCCTGACCGGAATCCACCGCGCTATCCCGGCCTATGATCCGCGCGGCATCGCCGGTTCCGAACGCGAATGCCCGGCCAGACATGACGCTCGAAGCGGCGGATATAGCATCGGCCATTTTGCCGATCATCTCAGCCAGAGTACGCGCCAACCCAGAGTCGGCCGAAACATCCATGCCCCGCAGGGCAGCGGCGATCGCGCCGGCCTCCTCAGATGCCGACTTAATTCTGGATAGAAGGTCGCCGGGCGTTCCTTCCGGCTTCCCGACAACCTTTCCCTCTCCCTTCGCTTGAACGGACACTCCCGCTCACCCTCCGTTCCTGCCGCCTGAATACTCAAAGGGGCGGAGAATCTCTCCGCCCCCGCTACTAGAAAGGCTGCGATCGCAACGCGCGCAATGACCAAAGCAGCAGGCCGATTTCGGCGCGTCGCAGGAATCAATGCATCCCCGAAAACGGGTTCTGCGGAGTATTCCAGATATACTGCTGAGGCTCGAAATCGTAAAGCTCGCCCGTATCAAGGTTTATTACTCTAAGCTCGCGGTTCGGTTTGAGTTCGAACCTTAGTTTGAACTCATCCTTGGCTAAAGTCTGGGCTTGCGGCTGACCGATTCCGGCGCCTTCCGAAGTCGCACCCTGTTCCACGCTGGCACTCTGTTCGCCCTTCAGTTCCTCCGGACTGAGTTTTCCTACGGGCTTCGTAAAATCAATGTATCCGATATACCGCGGTTCGGTACCATCCATGTTGTCCGCGTATATCGCGAGTTCCCTCATGCCGCGGTAGATCATGAAAACGTTGCGGCTCGAAAGATCCACTTTGGAGCTGACTTTCGTCTCCCTGGGGAAGATGGGACAGAAGCCGTTCTTGAACCCGACGAGGGCAAGGTCTTTGTGAAAGAGCCCGACGGCGAATGGGAGCCTGTCGAGAAAACCGATGCTCTCGTACTGGAACAGGCCGCCGGGCCGGTTGCCGAAGGTCTGTCTAAGATTGAATTCTTCTGCGGCGCCTCGCGCCACAGCGTTCTTCAGCTTGCCCGGCTCGAAAATCAGGTTCTGCGGATCCATCTTGAATACCTTAAGGAAAGTCTCCCGTATTATCGGCAGGTTCGACGAGTTGCCGAACAGCAGGACTTTGAGCGGAGTGTCGTCCTGTCCCGGCGTGCCCTTTGCCGCTCCGACTATTATGCCGCGCTGCGCCCTTTGCTTTATGGATTCGCTGAGGTGCCAGGCCTTGCGTACCAGCGCCTCCACCTGCGGCGCTATCCACGCATTGACAGTCTGCATGTCCAACTCTATCTGGTTGAAAACGAGCGGATCCACGCCGGCATACCTGGCCGACCGCTTGAGCATACCTTGGACGTTGGCCTTGTTGCCCGCCGCCTTTACCATGACGATCTTCAGCATGTCGGCTTCCTGGAAGATTTCCTGGAAGAGCTTGCGGGCGAGAACCTCGCGTTTCGGGTCCTTGTCCTCGTAAACGGCAAATCTGGTTGGCAGCACGGTCTCGACGGCTCTCTCCAGCGCCTCGGCCCTCTGGCGAGACTCTTCCGGTCCGCGATAAGTCCCGTCCTTGCGCTCGATCGCTTCCACGGCCTCGCGGAACGAGCACCCCGTCTTTATCACGCGATCTATCGCGGCCTTCTCCTCGACCACTGTGCGACATGCCGCCGCATAAACATCCGGCGGATCCAGGTTTTCTATGCCCTGGAGTTCAGGATCGGACTCAACCGCCGTTTTCGCCTCGGCGGCCTTTCTCTTCTCCGCGTCCTCCTGTTTCTTTTTAAGATCTTCTTCCGCCTCTTCCCATATGCTTGACGGTTTGCTCTTCTTCTCTTCCTCGGCCACCGCCCCCCAAATGTCATCCTTCTTGGCCTGGGCTTTGGCGGCCTCCGCCTTGGCCTTTTCCAGCTCTTTGTCCTTTTCCACGACCTTGTCGGCGGCGGCCTGAACCATGCGAAGCTTGAGTATCTTGAACACTTGCAGGCTGATGTTGTCGCCGCCGAAATCGGCGTCTCCGCTCAGTCCGCGCAGGTGCGTCCGGATCAGGAACCTGCCGCCCTCAACCTTGCGTATTTCGGCCGTTACAAGGGCTATGTCGGTCGTGCCGCCGCCGCAGTCGAACGCCAGCAGATGGTTCTTGGCTTCTGTCTTATTGAAGCGGCGGAACTCATCCATCATCATGCCGTAGATGTAATTGAACGTGCCGCTGGTAGCCTCGTCCAATTCCATCACCAGGTCTTCGTCGTTCAGCTTGCGGCCGAGCATCTGGAAGGCCAGCTTGTAGGCCCGGCGAAGGCCTTCCTTCCTATCGGAGCTGAACATGGGCGGATACGTCGCGACCACCTTTGAAATGCGCTTGTCGAGCTCCTCCTCGGCCCGCGTTATCAGTTCGCGGATCAGGAACGCCGCCACCTCCTCGACATGGTACTCCTGCCTGTGATGCGGACGGGAACCGGCCCACTTATCAAGGACGTGCAGCTTCTTATCGAGGCCCAGGTAGCGCTTGATCCCGAAGTAGTATGAATAGGTTTGCGAGCTGTTCTCGACGATGTCATGCCGAGCCTCGTTGCCGTACGAGAACTTCGGGAAATCCCTCTCGCTGACATCGTGAAAAAACATGACCGACGGTATCTCCGGACTGACCGCCGATGGAGGAGGGCCGCCTGTCCGATGCGCGTCCAATGCCCCGCCGATATAAGCGTAGCAGGAATTGGTGGTGCCGAAGTCTATGGCGAAGACGCCCCGGAAAGGCTCGACAACCTCCGTGACGTGCAGCGTCACGTTGATGGAAAGCTCCGACTGATCGGAAAGCTTGAGGGTGACCCTCTCCTCCACCTTCCCGCTCGGGAAGAACTTGTGGTTGGTGTTTATGTTTGAAACCACGCCGATGCTTCCCTGGGCCGGCAGCTTCAGTTCCGTGCCGGGGAAAACGCCCTCCAGATCCAGCCATTCCGGCTTGTCCACCTCGACCACCTTGACCTGGACCGGTTTCTTGTCAGTGTTCCTGATGAAAATCTGGCGGCGCTTGGCGCCGTGTCCCTTGCGGATCGTCTCATAGAAAATCGGGTCTGGTATCAGAGCCATGATTCCCCTTCCCCTAGCGAAGCCCGCGCCGTTTCAATCCGGCCGAGCACCCAACAGCTGACCGCCTTACCGTGCTCCGGCATCCTACCGCTGAGACACCATCTTGATCTCCTTCGGGATCTTTGCGTCCAGATCCGTCGCAGCCCTCAACATCGAATCGTACTTGAGCAGCGCGGCTTTTATCTGTTCCTCCTCGCTGGCCTCGGAGGTTCCCGTCAGCAGCGCGACCGGGAGTTTAACGCGGTCAGGATCCTTCTTGACTTCAGTCCATAGCTCATCTATCAGCTTCTCGAACCTTTCGAGCATATCCATCACAAGCGCCCGATAGTGGCGGGCGAGGATCGGTTCGAGCGCCACAGCTTCATCAACCAGCGGTCCGACGAAGACCGACTTGAGATCTTCCCGGAAATCCTTCTCCACCTGATCCGTCCAGCTCGGTTCAAACCCGGCGGGACGCATGTCGGCATCCTGAAGCTTCCATGTGCTTTCAAGCGCCCTAAGATATGTGAACTGCTCCATGTTGGAGCAGAAAAGCCTTACCAGCTCGTCGAACCGCTGGCCGTGATCCGTCTTCAATTCGCCGCTTATCGCCCTAACTACCTGATCCACGCGGCTGGCCTTGACCTGTTCTTTCAATTTGTCAACTATCAACGGCGCTACGGATCCCTTCACCACGTCGGCGAAGCGCGCCGAAAGCTCCGTTTTGAACTGATTGATGACCTGCATCTTCACTTCCTGCGGATTCACCACCGCCATCCGCATCAGTATGCGTTGGAAGTTGTACCTGTCTATGGCCGCGGTTATCCGGGTCTGAAGTTCGCTCTTGGCCCTACCGATCCCGACGTTGACCGCCTTCTCGACTCCCTTGGGTATTACGGATAAGGCATCGAAGAAGGCGTTCTTTACGCTCTCGAAGAACTCGACCAGTTCTTCGGACTGCGTCTTCGCCTTTTTCCGAAGATCCTCAAGCACAGATTCCTCAGAAGCCATCATCTTCTTTGTGGATTCCAACACGTGATTAAGGTCCGCATAGACCTCCCCCAGCCGCTCGACCTGTATATCCCATCGCAGATAATCTACGAGCTTTTTGCGGAGGTTCGCCAGCGCCCCGTCGGTGAGCGCCTGGTTGATAAGCGGTTTCAGGTCGGAGCGCACGGACGGGTCCACGGCCAAGCGCTTGGCCTGGAAGTCCTTATACATGGACTCTATTTCGGCCAACTCCTGGGGCGAGGCCTTCT
>CALKMO010000306.1 GCA_937991785.1 uncultured bacterium
GCCCGGCCGGACTGTCGTCGGAACCGTCAAACTTGCGAAGCCACTATGGCGGCGACGGAGACTATGTCCGCCGGCGTCGCCCCCCTGGACAGGTCGCTTACCGGCTTGGCGAACCCTTGCAGTATCGGACCGATCGCCTGCGCTCCGGCGAGGTACTGCGTTATCTTGTACCCGATGTTGCCGGCGTCCAGATCCGGGAATATGAGGACGTTCGCGCGGCCGGCGACGGGACTATCCGGGCACTTGCGCTTCGCGACGCGCTCCGAGACGGCGCTGTCGAACTGGAGCTCGCCGTCAACGGGCAGCCCAGGTCGCTTTTCGCGCGCCATCCGCGCCGCCTCGATCACCTTGTCGGCATCGGGATGCGACGCGGAACCCTTGGTGCTGAAGGACAGCATCGCCACGACCGGCTTTATGCCTAGTATTCTTTCGGCCGAACGCGCGCTGGAGATGGCTATGTCGGCGAGCTGCGCGGCGGTCGGCTGTATCTGGACGGCGCAGTCGGCGAAGACGAATTGCCTGCCGTCGGGCATGAGCATCAGGAAGAAGCTGGACGGCGTCGAGATGCCCTCGGCGTAGCCTATCGCCAGCGCGGCGGCGGATATGACCGCCGCGGTGGTGTTGGCGGCTCCGGCGACCATGCAGTCTGCCTCGCCGACGGCGACCATCGCGGCCCCTCGCTGGAGCGGCTTCTTTACTACGCGCCTGGCGATCGCTTCGGCGACATTGCGCCTGGCGGCGTATGCGGCGGCCAATTCGGCGGTCAGGCGCTCGTCGGACGGATCGGCGGCCCGTACGCCACGAGGCGCAGGCATACCGGCCGGGGCCAACAGTATCGGCCTTGCGAACCCTTCCTCCGCCACCCTCGCGGCGGCCTCGCGTATCCGCTCGTCCCCGCCCTCAGGGAACACCACCCGAGGCATCTTCCGCCGAGATTTTTCCTTAAGCGAAGCTATCAGATCCATGTCCGCGCCTCCTCTTCGCGCTTGGTCGCCCTCTATTCCGCGCGACGAACCTCAGGAAGATCTTTGGCGATCTTCGCGCGCCCCCGCCGGCTTCCCGCGGCCAGGGATTGCGCATCGTTCCTTTCGCGAGAGCACCGGAGCTTCTTCCCGCAAACCCTGCGGAATCCGGTCCCTTCGCTTCTCGCGGCAAGTTCTTCCGTCCGCCCCGATCCTCAAGCGCCGGCGGCTTTCGAACTAGGGCGCGCCTCCGCGCATATGCAGGACCGCAGGGGCGAGGCTGTCCCCCCCGCCCCCGCAGGCTTCATATTCGCGCAAAGGATAGAACGGCGAGCCTTTCCGACGAAGGCGCCGGCGCTTTTATGTCCGCCGCCGGCCGGCTCAGTATTTTTTCTTCAGTTTCGAGGCGGCGGCCGAATCCAGGATGAACGTGCAATCCTTGTGATCCTGCAAGAGGCTTGCGGGGCAATCCGGCGTGAAGGGTCCTTCCAGTGCCGCCGCGATCGCATCGGCCTTCTTCGAACCGGTGGCCAGCAGCACGATCTTCCTGGCCTCGCGCACCGTCCCGATACCGGCCGACAGGGCGCATCGCGGCACGTCCGCAGGGTTCTTGAAGAAGCGCCCGTCGGAGTTGGCGTCTATGGTGGACTGGGTGAGGCTGACCAGCCGCGTCCGGGAATCCACCGGGCTGCCCGGCTCGTTGAACGCTATATGGCCGTTGTTGCCGATACCCAGCAGCCAGATGTCCACGCCGCCCACGGCCAATATCTTGGTCTCGAACGCCTTGCACTCCAGCATCGGGTTGACTGCGGTCCCGTCGAGCACGAAGGTGTTCCACGGCTTGATGTTTATATGCTTGAAAAGCCGGTCGTTCATGAAGTACCGATACGACTGGTTGTGGTCACCGTCCAATCCCCAGTACTCGTCGAGGTTGAACGTCCTGACCTTGCTGAAGTCGAGCCCTTCCGTCTTATGCAGCCTGGCCAATTCGGCGTAGGTCTTCTCAGGCGTCGAGCCGGTCGCGAAACCGAGCACGGAGTCCGGCTTCGACCTGATCTGCTTCGCGAATATGGCCGCAGCCTTCTTCGCCACCTCGTCGTCCGTCTTGCAGATGATGACCTTGGGCATCGTCAGGCTTCCTCCTGTCTGCGGAGTTCCGACGGATTAGGCCCTCGGCGGCCCGTCCGCCGGGCCCTACCGTCTTCTCTTATTCCTTCCATCGCCAGGGACGGCGCGGGCGCCTCGCGCCGCCATGCCTCCCCTCCTGCCCCTCTTGTCGGCGCATTCGCCCCAATCCGCCACGGCAGTCCTTTCGGACCGGCACCCGTTCGAACAGGAAGCGGGATCGCGACATCGGCCTTCGCGCCTTGGCATCGCCGCGGGAAAACCCGCTGCGCAATGCCGTCCACAATCGCACCGCCTTTTCTTTATATTTCGACCGCGGAGCGTACATTTAAGCATAAAGGGCTCGTCCAGTAAAGAGCATTCGGCGCGGATCGAGCCGGCCGTTCGAATAAAAGCCGGGGGCCGATCGCGGCGTAAACTTTCGAGGCGTCCGTTCGGAGAAACGCGGAGGGAAAGCGGAACGAAGGGGTTTAATGCCTGGCACTGCCATTAAAACTTTGGGGACAAAATCGGGGAAAAACGCCGAGTTCGGGAGACGATCTCCATGAAACGTTGGGGCAAAGCGACCCCTAGCCCACCCGAAAATCTCCCTCTCGTCCGCAGACAGCGCAACCGGCTCAAAGTTGAAGTCCTCTTCTTGACAACATGCGCATTTCTCATATGTTGCGCCGGATGGGGCAACGTGCGCGCCGGCTGCAGCCTATGGGGAGGGCTCGTATAGTGGCCGAAATAAGCAGGAAGACCTATATTATAATAGCGGTTCTGATCCTGTTCCTCGCCGGGATGTGGATGATTTTCAGCAATTGGGGATGCTCGGTCTTCCAAGGCTGGATAGACAGCGCCTATGAGAGCTGCCAGCCGCAGGAGCGCAAGACGCAACGCGCTGCGGATTGGCAGCTTACGTTGGCATGGTGGTACGAAGTGTCGCTTCGGGACGAGGAGGCGATAAAGTGCTACGAGGATTTTCTCGAGAAGAAGAAGGACTGGGGGTGGATCCATCCGCGCGCGCCCGAGGCGGCGATCAACCGTCTGCTCGTATGGGAGAGGCATCACTCCTCGGAAGCGAACCGGAACGAATGCATCAGGACGCTTGAGATGATACACTCGCACCCCAGGTACAAGGAGTTTTACCCGGACTTCGAGAAATTCATGATCAGGAACAGGGGACAGATGCCGGAATGGGCGCGAGCGCGGTGAGCGCCGCGGGTGCGGCCATGGTTCGGAGAAGCGCGCCGGCTGCGGGCGGGGGCGCTTTGAGTCCGGTTTTCCATCTCAGTTGCAGCGGCTGCGGCGCCGGACGGGCGGGACATCCCTAAGGGCGGCGCCTGCGACAAGGAACGGCGCGCGATCCGAGAGGTTTCGGCCAGATGAGCGGCGAACATTCCAGCTCGAAGTTGCGCAACATAATTAAATCTCTTGAACAAGGCATGGAGGATGCGCGAGGGCTGTCCAAGTCTCTCTCCGGGACGGGCCTAATGGATCGCCTCATGTGCGCCGTCCTCGGGGCGGGCGGATCGCCCCAAAGGGGGCATCTGGCCGCAAAGGGGATCCTGAGCCAATTCGTGGACTGGAACGAAGTTCGAGTCAGCGGGCCCACTTCCGTGAGCGAGGCGATGGCCGCCGCGGGCCTTCCTGACTCCGCGGCGCGGGCGCGAACCGCCACGGAATTCCTGGGGAACCTGTTCCGACGGTACGGCAGCATGGGGCTTCAGTTCCTGAAGGACGCCAACCCTTCCGACACGAAAAGGTTTGTGACTACCGTATCAGGCGAGGACAAGGTTTTGAACGCGGCCATTCTGCTTGTCGCGTTCGGCACGCCGGTCGTTCCACCCACGCCGTCGCTGCATCGCGTATGCGGGCGGCTGGGCGTATGTCCGCCAGACGCTTCAGCCGCTCAATGCGCAAAGAAAGTACAGTCCTCTCTCCCTGCGGAAATGCTGCTCGATTCCTACAACCTCCTCGAATCGCTCGCCGAGAGGTATTGCCATCCCGAGTCTCCCGATTGCAAGAGATGCCCGGCTTCCGCACAATGCCCTTCCGCCAGGAAATTCCTAAAGGCCGCCGAGGCGGGCCTTGCAAGCAAGTGCGGTTCGCGGACAGGAGGGAAGATCGAGTCCCGAGACGCGAAAGCGCGGGGCGCGGACGGCGCCCGCATCTCTCGGAAGGAACGAGCCGTCCGCGCGGGAAAGAAGAAGTAGGTTCGCGAATCCCCTGAGCGCGCGAAGCCGCAGGCAATCCGCATATGTCCCACCCGCCTGTTCTCATGGGACTGGACATGGCGCTTGCCTTCCCTCGGCGATCAGCCCCGCCCGCCGTCCGGAAAGAGCGGCGTTCGCGCGGCTCGGCCCGCCGCTTCCATTCTTGGCGGGGAACCGCGACTGAACTTGTCAAAAAAAACGGGCGAAGTAGAAGCGCCATGATGCGTAATGCCGTCGCGGCACAAAGGATGCGATAGGATGTCGGCCGGGAGGCCCGGACCGGTGGCGCCGAAGGGCGGAACCGGCCGAGATCCTGTATAACGAAGAAAAGTAAAGGCGCCACTTTCGGAGGCTTTCGATGGGAAACGATTCTCCGATCAGGATCGGGGTCGCCGGACTGGGCAGGGCCGGCTGGGACATCCACATCCGGGCCATCAGAGGCAGGAAGGATTACGTCCTGACCGACGTCGTGGACATTGATGAGAAACGCGTCAAGGAGGCGGTGGACGAGTTCAAGTGCGCCCCGCATTCCGACTGGAAGGAGTTCCTTAAAAACCGCTCCTGCGAACTGGTCGTCGTGGCGACCCAGTCGAAGGATCACGCCCCGATGTCCATCCAGGCCCTCAAGGCCGGGCTTCACGTCCTAGTCGAAAAGCCGATGGCTACTTCCCTAAAGGACGCCGACAAGATGATAAAGGCGGCCAAGGAAACAGGACGCATCCTGACCGTCCACCAGAACCAGAGGCTCGCGTCGGATACCCTTTATGTAAAGGGGCTGCTCGATAGCGGCATCCTGGGGAGGGTCTTCGCCATAAAGAGGTCGGTAGCCGGCTTCTCGCGGCGGCACGATTGGCAATGTCTCCGCAAGTACGGCGGCGGAATTTACAACAACACCGGAGTCCACTCGATGGACCAGCTGGTATATCTGGTCAATTCGCGCGCCGTGAGCGTATGGGGCGATCTCCAACAAATAAATAACCCGGGCGACGTCGAAGACCACGTCAAGGTCGTCTTCAGGTGCGAGAACGGCCTAACTGTGGATTACGACTGTACATCTGTCTGCGCCGCGCCTCTCCTGGAATGGGTGATCATGGGCGAAAACGGGACGGCATGGATACAGGGCAAGAAGGCCACCGTGAAGTACTTCGACAGGTCGAAGCTCCCGAAGCTGGAAGTCGAAGACCTGCACCAGGTGCCCACCCGCCAGTACTACCGCGAGCAGATACCTTGGCAGGAAAAGACGGAAGATCTTCCGCCGGGGCAGAATTTCTACGATCACCTGTACGACTCGGTCAGGAACGGGAAGCCCCTGTTGGTCACGCCGGAGAGTTGCCGCGAGGTCTACCGGGTAATGACCTTGGCGCGCAAGGGGACGAAATTCCCCGGCTGATCGCCGATCGAGGGACGGACGTACGGGAAGCTTGTGGGCCGCGGCGGCCGGGCCGGGACGGCCGCCGCGGCGCCGAATCGCCGTTATTTTACGTTCCGAACGGTCCGCGGTGCGGAGGACGGCGCGTACGGTGAAGGCGCGTCGTTCGCGGGCGCCGCGATGCGGCCGCCGGCGGCGGACGTTATTGAGCGATGCGCCCGTAGAGCGCCAATGCCGTCGCCTTCTCGATCTTCACCCTGACGAGCGATCCTATTAAATCGGTCGCGCCCGGAAATATCACTATTCTGAAGGATCGGCTGCGGCCCGCGAGCTGTCTCGCATCGGTCTTGCTCGGCGAGTCAACCAGCACTTCCTCGACGGAGCCGATCCTGGCCCTGTTGAGCCGCTCCGATATTTCGGCCTGCAGGGCGGTCAGTTCCGCGTGCCTGATCCTCTTCTCCGCCTCCGGGACGTCGTCGGGCATCTCGGCCGCCTTCGTGCCCGGCCGCGGACTGTATTTGAACAGGAAACAAGATTGGAACTCGGCGCGACGGACCAAATCAAGCGTCTCCTCGAAATCGGCGCGGCTTTCAGTAGGGAACCCGACTATGAAGTCGCTGGCGATTCCGATCCCGGGACACGCCTTGCGCGCGGCATCCAGCAGCCGCAGATACTTTCTGCGGGTGTAGCCCCTGCGCATCAGGCCGAGTATCCTGTCGGATCCGGACTGGGCCGGCATATGAACGAACGGCATCACCCTGTCCGAAAGCTCGGCCATCGTGCGAAAAAGGTCCTCCCTGCAATTTGCCGGATGGTTGGTTATGAACCTCAACCGCAGCAAACCAGGGATTTCGTAAAGGCGGCGAAGGAGCGTTTCGAGCGAACTGCCGTCGCCGAGGTCCCCGCCGTAGGAATCTATCGTCTGGCCCAGGAGAGTTATTTCGCGAACGCCCTCGGCGGCCAGCCTCCGCGCCTCCTCCTCTATATCATTCATCGCCCGGCTTTTCTCCGGTCCTCTGGCAGAAGGCACCACGCAGTAGGAACAGCGCTTGTTGCATCCGCGCGAGACGGCGATGTAGGCTTGATGGGGGAAGGGTCTGAGCGCCGGGGCCCGGCCGAAATCCGTGCCGTCGCCCATGGGCGATTCTCCGATCGCCATTATAGGCGAAACGGTTCCGCCGGCCGCTCCCGACAAGGTCTCGTCGTATAGCCTTCCTATTTCCGCGATCCTTCTGGCGCCGACGATGAAGTCCACGTGCGGGAACCTTCCGGCCAACGAATCCGCCTCCCGCTCGGCCATGCAACCGACCACCGCCAGGCGGCGCGCCGGATCGCGTTTCCGCCACGCCCTGAGTCTGCCGAGGAGCGACAGGACGCGATCCTCGGCGTGCCTGCGCACCGAACATGTATTTACAATGACGAAATCGGCTTTCTTCGGATCTTCTACAATCTCGGCGCCGCGGTCGCGCAGCATCCCGGCGATCCGCCCGGAATCGTAGTCGTTCATCTGGCATCCGAAGGCTAGGATGCAGACCCGCACCTGACTTTCCTCCCTGGGCACGTCGCTGCCCGCGGATCCTGCAGCCGGGCCGGCAAGGCGCCTGTCGAGCGGCCCACAGCGCCGGCGCGAAACCGACGCCGGTCCCAGCCATGCTCCGGCCAGGTCCGCCCCCAGGCGCCCAAGGCGGCGCCAGACATCCGGCTGCGAAACTTTTCGCGACCGATCCGCACCGAGCCCGGCGCTCGATGGGGAACGGGGAGCGGCATCCGACTCGTTTCCGATAAAGTCTCGCCGATCTCCGCGCGACAACGCCCGCCGCCGGCCGGTCCGCCGCGCCCGGGAGAAGTCTCGGCGGTTTCCGCCGAGAACTTTAACGGAATCGCTTGCGAACGCCTGCCTGTCCTGCAACCCAGGCGCGCCGGTCCGGTTCACTTTTGGAGCGTCTCCCCGCGGCGCAGCAGACCCTTCGGGGGCAGCGTGCCGACCAGCGGCATGGCGTACTCGATGAATTCCGGAGTGACGTCGTTGCCCTCGGCGTTCAGGAACTTGTCCGACAAGGGTTTATGGTTCGGTTTCCCCTTTTCCACCAGTTTCAGGCCGGCCACATCATCGAGCGACGCCAGTGCCGGCTCGACGTGGTAGTTCTCTCCGTTCCCGGTGCGATCGAGGACCACCGATCCGTCAATGTTGCCGAGTATCGAGTATTTGACGGCCGCCTCGCCCACCATCAGCGCCTCGCGCGAATCCACCTCGCTTACGATCCCCGCGAAGGATCGCTGGGCATAACCGAGCGTGTCGGACCTCACGCGCGGCGCCTTGCCGGTCTCGCGCTTCATGGCCGCCGCCACGACGCAGGCCAGCATGTCGGCCAGCGCACCGGTGCCGGACAGCTGCACGTGGCCGAAGGAATCCTTTTCCGCGCGGCCGGCATCCTTCAACATCTCCCCGAAGGCATCCATCCACTTTATGACGGACTGCATGCCCATCTCGTGGAGTTCCCTCCTTATATGCTCGCTGTTCAGGAATTCGTGGCCGTCCTTGTCGCATATGCCTTCGCTTGCCGCAACCAGGCATCGCTTGTATTTCTTATATATGCGCGATATGTCGGCTACGATTTCCTTCAGCGTTTTCGGCCTCTCCGGCACATATATCAGATGCGGCCCGTCGCCTTCGTGCTTGCGGGCCAGGGCGGAAGCGGCGGTCAGCCAGCCGGCCGTCCTGCCCATGCAGACGTCTATCTTGATGCCGGGCAGCGCGCGCTGATCGAGATCGTTGCCCATGAAGCACTGCGCGACGTACTTGGCAGCGCTGCCGTAACCGGGGCAGTGGTCGGTCACAAGAAGATCGTTGTCTATCGTCTTGGGCACGTGGAAAACGCGAAGCTCGTAGTTGTTGGCCGCGGCTATCCTGTTGATTATGCCGGCCGACAGCGCCGAGTCGTTGCCGCCTATATAGAAGAAGTAGCGCACATTGAGCTTCCGGCATATCTCGAATATCTTCTTGCAATCGTCTTCCGTGGGCTTTTTACGGCAGGAACCAAGACCCGAAGCAGGACTGCTGGCAACCTCGGCCAGCTCGCGAGGCAGCTTTCCTCCGAGGTCTATAATATCCTCCTTGAGGAACCCCTCGATCCCGTTGTGCATTCCGTATATCTTCTTGATGTAATCCTTATGGAAGCGCGCCTCGCGGATCACTCCCATCAAACTCTGGTTTATCACCGCCGTCGGCCCTCCGCTCTGCCCCACCACGAGGTTGCCTTCGACTATGCCAGTCCGTTGGATCCTGCCGCTCATCTTTTCCTCCCCTCCTTCTTCTCAGCCCAAGCCGCTGACGTCGCCACCGTCCCCCCGATTCCCCGATTTCTGCTCCAGCTTCATTAGGGGGGAGACCGCACAGGACTCCGCCGCGTTCCGATTCCGCAGCCGCATCCTCCAAGCCATCCAGAGCCCGTCAGCTCGGGCCGGCCGGATCCCTCGCCCGGATTGCGGTTCCCGGCATCCATCTAAAAAACATGACGCCGAACGGCGTTTGCCGCGCAGCGCAAACGGCCCTGTACGGCTTAGGCGCGATACATAGCTAATGCCATGCCGCGGGAAATTTGTCCAGCGACGTCGCGATACGGGCCGTGCCTTTCGCCGATTCCGAATATTCGACGATTTGACACGATTCGCAACTATGTTGTATTATTAGAGTTGCCGCTCCGATCCGCAAAGTGCGATCCCGATGCGCCGAGGCGCGGACTTCGCGCGGACCATCCGGCGGCGCGGCGCCATACCGGAAATCCCGCCGCGGACATGCGCTCCGCGCGGGCGCTGAAGCCGTTTGGGGCAGAGGAAAGTTCGGAGGGAACAGAAGTTGGGATTCGAACGCACCTTCGTCATGCTCAAACCCGACGCCGTTGCCAGGGGACTGATCGGAGAGATAGTAGGGAGGATAGAGCGCAAGGGATTGACCATAGCGGCGATGCGCATGGAAATGCTGTCGCGCGAGACCGCCGAAAGCCACTATGCGGAGCACCGCGGGAAGCCGTTTTTCGACGGGTTGGTTGAATTCGTGTGTTCCGGTCCGGTGGTCCTTATGGTGGTCGAAGGCTTTTCGGCCATCTCCGTCACGCGAAGGCTGGCCGGGAAGACTGCGGGCGCGGAGGCGGATCCCGGAACGATAAGAGGCGACCTAGCCCTATCGAACAGGTATAACTTGATTCACGCATCGGATTCTCCCGAGTCCGCGGAGCGGGAGATAGGGCGGTTTTTCGGCGGCGCCGAATTTTTCGGTGCGCCGCGCGAGAGGCTGCGGTGGATATACGATGCGGCGGAAAGACGAAGTCCCGGCGGGGGAGGCGGCCATGAATAGGAAAGGCGCTTCGGCGTTCTTGGCGGCGGCCTGTCTGCTGCTGCTTTCGGGATCGGCGCGGGCCGACGTGGTATACTTGAACGACGGAACCGAACTGGAAGGGCAGATAGTCGGCGATCACCCTTCGCACGTGGTACTGCTCGTCCGCGGCAGGCAGATATCGTTACGCAAACAGGACATAGACACGATACAGATAGAGAAGCCCAAGACAAGGGCCGATGTCGTCGCTCTCCCGCCTAAACCTTCGCCGGCCGCGCCCGCCGGCCGCGCCTCCGCCGCAGGCTCCGCAGCCGAAAAACCGCCGGGCGATACGGCTGCTGGAAAGTCCGAAGATAAGACGGAGAAAGGCAAGCCCTCTGCGGAGAAAGCCGGCGGCGAAACCGCCGCAGGAACGGCGTGGAGAGAAGGCGCCGAAGCGGAAAGGAAAGAAGAGACGAAGAAAGCGGAGCCTTCCGACAAGGGGGAGCCTATAGAAAAAGCGTCGAGGGCGGCAGGAGAAGCCCTTTCGGAAGAAGAACTTAAGAAAATCGAGGAAGAACTGGAGAAGATATGCCTCGGCCCATGGCCGAAGGCGGAGCCCGCGGTCGAAAAGACCATAAACGAACTGATCGAAAGGATGGCCGGCGCGGATCCGTCGAAGCTCGAAGAGAGGATCGACATTCGCAGGAGGCTGGTAAGTTTCGGCCCCGATGCCGTACCTTATCTTGCGAAAAACCTCACACACCAAGAGGAAAAGGTCCGCACCATGTGTGCCGAGGCAATGGCTGAGTTGGCATCGTTGAATCCCAAGGATGCGCGAGCCGCGCTGCGCCACATGATCCTCGTGCTGTCGGCCGAGGGCGTAGCGCCGCCCAGGGGAGGCGTTATTGCCTGGTACCAGAGGGACTTCGTCCAGGCGCTCGGCCGCGCCCTCGGGATGCTTACCGGCATAAAAGGAGTCCCGGGCAATCCCAGGTCTCCGCGTGCCAGGGAGGAAATGCTTCAATTCCTCGACTGGTGGGAAAAGAATCGCCAAGCGATCGAGGAGCCGCAGCTCGGGGAACCAGTCATCGAGAAGTCGGATGCCTTATATGCCAGAAAGATGGAAAAAATATACAAGCTCCGCGAGATCACGGAAAAAGACATGCTGAAATTGTCGTTTTCTTCTCCCCCTGGAGCCTCTCCCGCGGAGGTAGCCACCGGCAGGCAACAAAAACCGGAAGACGCCGCGATCGAACGCACGTCCGACAGGGACTTCAAAAAGACCATCCCGACGGTGTCCGATGAAGACGCCGGCGGCCTTATCCGCAAGAAGGACAAAGAGCTTTTGAAGAACTTCTTCCGCTAGCCGAAATCCGAAATACTTCGGCTGCGTCCATTATCCCGTGCCCGAGCGTAGGCAGAGCGAGGTTCGGCATGCAAAAGCCAGTTTTGTTTCATTGAAGAGCCGGAATGTCTCCGGACACAACCGCATCCTTGCTGCCCGTCCTTCCCATCCATCCCACCCGGCGGCGGGCTGCCGCATCTTCCGCCGCGCACAAAGCGCAGGCGCGCCGACATTCGGCAAAGGACGGCTCTGGCGAAAATTTGCCATAGGTATATAAGTATAACGCTTGGCGTAAGGATGGAGGACGCCTGGGGCCATATTGCATATCATGCCCATACGCCGACGGCGTATTTTTCGGCCCGCTGAATAGGATGAAAAGACTAACCCCGGTGGGGACGAGCGGCTTATTGGGAGGTCGAATGCGGAGGATCGAAACGTGGAGTGCATAAAGCAGGGAAACGTGATGGTGGTTCGCCTGTCGGGAAAGGATCTCACCAACCCCGTCGTTACATGCCAGGTATTCGAGGACCTCATAGTCACGGACGGGGAAAGATACCTCGTAGCTGATCTTTCCTGTGTGGACACGGTTACGAGCCTGCAGATCGGCACGATCGTCTCCCTTCACCTGATAGCGTACGAAAACGTAGCGGTGATGAAACTCGCCGGAGCAAACGATCGCGTAAAGCATCTTCTCCGCCTGATAGGACTGGATAAGCTCATGGAGATGCACCACGGGACGGAGGTGGCCGTGGCTAGTTTCGGCGGCTCACCGCGCCAGTCCGGCTACCTCGGGAAACCGAAAGGGTAGGCTTTTCCGGGCCATCGTCAGGCCGGACGGGGATCGAAGCCCTTGGGAATAAACTGGCGGAAAGCCGGCCTTATAGCGATCAAGCTCGCGATAGTCGCCGGCGGCATCGGCTACCTTTTGGCCGGCGGGCGCCTGAATTTCGGAGATCTTCTCGCGGCGGCGTCGAACCCGAGTTTGCTGGCGTGCGCAGCGATATCCATACTGCTCGTCCAGCCGGTCGGCGTTGCGCGATGGTACCTCCTGATGCGGGCGCAGGGCGGAAACGGCCTGGGGCCGCTCGCATGCGCCGGCATACACTACGGCGCCGGTTTCTTCGACCTCTTTCTGTTAGGACCTACCGGCGGGGATGCCGTCCGTGCGGCGTTGACGGCCTGCCGGACGCCCAAGGGGACGCGGGTGGAGGCGGCCGCCACTATCCTGCTCGACCGCGTCCTCGGACTTTTCGCTCTGCTGATGATCGGCATCTTAGGAATTCTAATGTGGCCGGCCGACCGGGGGGATGGAGACCGGTCGCAGGCTTTTCTCCTTACGGTCGGGATCGGCATCGCGATCATATCTCTTGCCTTCGCGGCGGCTTTCTCGAGGTTCCTGTTCGAGAGGACGATCCGTCCCATCGCGGCGCGGCTGCCTTTCGGCCGCTTCATCGAGCGCGCGGTTGCGAGCGTTCACGATTACAGGGATCGGCCGGGGACCATCGCGGCCGGCCTGTTCCTTTCGCTGACCGCCCACATGTGCACTATCGCGTCCATATATTTCCTCGCCTCGGCGATAGGCATGAGGGTTTCGCCGGCCGATTGCGTATCGGTCGTCCCGATATGTCTCGTCGTGAACGCGATCGGACCGGCGGGGGGGTGGGGCGTCGGCGAGGTCGGGTTCGACGAGATATTCAGGCGTGCGCTTGGCGTCGAGGGCGGGGCGGCGCTCGCCATGGCGTACCACATCCTTTGGGCCGCAAGCAAGCTTCCGGGGCTTGCGGTCATCCTTATGATGGGATGGCCGGCCGCCGAAGCGAAGGCCGGCGTCGGTTCGGACGCCGAAAAGCAACCCGATGCCGGGAAATCCGGAAAATCGGCCGGCGCCTGATTCTTAAAGGTCATTATGAGTTGCCTTGTTTTTGGACCGGGAACGGCTTATGTTGGCGCGCGCGATTTGCGCGCATCCGGATTCGGCGCGTTACTTTCCCGCGCGCGGAGACAGGCGCCGGTGTCGAACGCGCGATGATCGGGGGGGGGTGCGTCGGCCCGGCGATCCGCCCCGATCTTTTCGATCGGGAGAGGGAGGCGCCTGGGATCCCGCAGCGAGGGAAACGAATAAGCCGCGGCCGGCGGCCGCGTTGCGTCCCGGAATCGGGCACATGGCGCGATTGAAAGTCGTCATCCTGACAGCGAGTCTGGCCGTAGCTGCGGCCTTGCTTGCGGCGCTATACAAGGCCTGGCGCGACGATCGCGAGAGACGCACGGAACGCCTAATGTTCGCCCGCGCCGCGCTTCTGCGCGAGATGGCCTTCGGCGTGGATTCCGCCGTCAGGGAGGAGATGGACGAAACGATCGCCCTGTCCGGAGATCCGGACGTTGCGGCCGTCCTTGCGGGCGTCGCGAAGCCGGGCGAGGCAGGGGCGGGCGATCCGCCGGCTGCCGCCGCGGAGCGGGTATCGGCCGCCTTCCTGACGATGTGCCGCGCCAAGCCGCGGTGGCGAGGGATCGCCCTGCTGGACGCCTCAGGCCGCGAAGTCCTGGCGGTCGAGCGCGGCGGCCGCGGCGGGGACCCTGCATCGCCGCGCCCCGTCCCCCGGCATGCCATCACCGACCGATCCAAGGAGGAGTGGTTCGCCGGCGGCATGGCCGCGGGGAGAGGGCGATGTTTCGTGTCGAGGATAGTCCCTCTGGCGGAAAACGGGCGGATCGAATACCCGGTCCGGCCGGTGGCGCGATTCGCATCGTCCGTCGCGAGATCTGAGGGCGGCGGCAAGGCGGTTTCAGTCGGGCTGGTCGCCGTGGAGGTATCCGCCGAGTGGCTGCTCAAGAGCATATACAGCCCGGACGGAACCGAAACGATGCTCGTGGACCCGACGGGGGACTTCCTGGTCCATCCCGACAAGCGGATGTGCTGGGGGAGGGAAATAGCCGAGCAGACCGGAGCGCCGAAGATAAGCTTCCAGATGCTTTATCCGGGCGAGTGGGATAAGCTTACAGCCGCGGGAAGCGACGTGTGCTGGACGGACCTTGCCGTTCTCGTCAGCCGTCCGATAGCCATCGGCAACAGGGAGCTGCGGCTGATCTGCCGCATCCC
>CALKMO010000307.1 GCA_937991785.1 uncultured bacterium
GCGGCTCGCACGCGCCCCGGACGTCCGGCGGCAGCGGCGCCCGACCGGTCAATCGGAAGGCCCCAGTTCCACAATGTCCTTGCTCCCCAAGTCCGCCTCGCGGATCAGGGCCGGTACCCAGGTGTACTGCCCGATCGCGTCTGGCCTGTGGGCGTCGGTCGCCACGCAGAACCGGACGCCCCTCGACTTGGCGAGCCGCACCAGCGAGGGATAAGATTCCCGAACATCGTCTGGGAGCTTTCTGCCCAGCAGCTCATTCAGCTCGAACGCTATCCCGCGATCGGCCATTATATCGAAAAGCTTCCCGAACCGCGATAGGATGCCAGGTTCGTCGAACCTCCCGATCAGTCCCCTGGCGCCTATGAGGTCTCCCGGGTGCGCCAATGAATGGGCCGCAGCGGACGCCAACACTTTCTCCATCCAATCGAACCATCGCTCTACTGTGGCCCTGGCCGCTGTGGGCGGGAGCGTCACGTTATCGAACCAGAAGGCCCCGCCGCCAGGGAAGACATGTGCAGAAACCACTACTACGTCGAACCCCTCGGCCTTCGGCAGCATAAGCGAGCCATCCAATGCGAACGGGTCGGCGTCCACCTCGATGCCGCGAAGAACGCGGATGCCTTTCAGATTGCCCGCCGCGTCCGACTCGCTTATGTCCCTCGCTATCGCCTCCAGCGCGGAGGTGTCCTTGGCGCTCTCCCGCCAATCCGCCACCATCTTGGTCTTGGGCGATATCTCAGGGAAGTGCTCCAGCACGACGATCTTGCGCAGGCCGGCCTTCTTCGCCTCCCTTGCGATCCTCGGTATCGTCATCGCCGGATCTGAGTGGCCCGAATAGGCGGTGTGGATGTGATGATCCGCTTCCAACCACTCCATGCGGCGTCTTCTCCGAAGATGTGCGCATCCTGCCGGGAGACGAAGTTTTCGGATCGAGGCCCCGGCTCATTCCCAGCGCCCGAACGAGAATACTCCCCTCCGCGGGCGGCGTCGAGGCGAATACGGTTCCAGGTAGGTTCCGTCCGCCACCAAGCCGCGTACCGGTTCGCCACCTGCGCCGCGGCGCAGATGCACTAGGGAACCGTCCGTCTCGATGCCGTCTGACGGTTCCAACGCTCGTTCAAGTCCCGGCATCCACCATATAGAATCGGTGCTTCCGTCTCCCCACGCGATGACCAGGCGCCCGGTCCGCCCCATCCGCGCCTCCGCCGAAACGGCCGGCGCCTCCTTCCCTTCGAACGGGACGAAAACCGCCGCCCAATGCGAACAGACCGGGGCGGGATCGCTCTCGAGGCACAACTGGGGCGCGGCCACGTATTCGCCGTTCGTCCCCGGCAGCCATCCCCGCGGCGGATTCTTTTCGCCGGCGTGAATCGCTGGCGTCGTCCCGCCTGGAACCAGCGGGAACAGGCACAGCAGGTTCGCATCGCCGTGTCCGGTGACCGCCTTCAGACAGGGATCGGAGGACATCTCCAACGTGCCCTCGGAGAACTGCCAGTTGCTCTCCACCTTTGGGGCGGTTTCGGGGGTGTCGTGTCTAAATCGGTCCAGGACGACCAGGCACAAGCCCCGCAGCCAGAGCAGCACCCTGTGGTGTTCCCCCCAAAGCCCGCTCCCGTGCCCGGTTTTCCATCCCCACTGGAACGGCCGAGGCCAGAAACCTCCCGAGTATACGCTCGCGGCCAGGCAATACCCTTCTACAGACTCGAAGCGGAACTTCGGGTCGGCCTCCGATTGGTTCCAACCGTTCAGGTTCATGGTGTTGTGCGCCCGCGTGGATTTGCCGTGCGCCATCATCGGGTCGCTCGCTTCATATGTCAGGGTTCCGGGGTCCACCAGGAGCGAACGTCCGAAGGCGTGGATTTGCAGCGAGTTGCGGCTCAGGTGGCAGTGCCCGCCGCCCCAAGTAGTGGCATCGAATACAACGTAGACGGCGTCTTCCCCCCAACTGTCGCGCCAGCAGGCCTGGCCGGCGAAAGGGAAATTCTGGATCGTCGGCGGCATCTCGTCGGGCAGTCCCGCATCGCGCCTGAACGCCCTTCTCGCGTCGGCCCACGACGGCGGCCTCGATCCGGTGCGCGCCCCCGTCGAATCGTGCAGCGCGTTAAGCTGCCCGTTCGGGCGAGTATGCGCCAGGAGGTAATCATGCATGAGGGAAACCGTATCGGCGTCCACCGTCAGCCCGAGTTCCGGCATCGCCCTCCCTATCCTCCAGTACTTCTCGAACACGCGCGTCATCCAGCCGTGGTAATTGGGATTGCGCTCGTCATGCGCCCCATCGGGAAGCACTTGGCGGCGGAAGGCGTCGTTTATTACGCCGACGCCCACCTTACGCCACCGCGCGGCCGCCGGCAGGCCGTCGAGCCTGAGAGACGCCGTCAATATCGAGTCGGCGTGGGCTATGCGCCAGTTGTGGACGGGGGCGAGGTGCCCGCACAGGAAGTCGAGCTGGCAGGCGGCTGAGGCTACGAGCGAAGCCACGAACGGATCACCGAAGCGTCCGCTGTCGAGGAATCCCGGAAGCGTCGAAAGCCAATTCTGGATCCGGATGGCCAAGTTCAGCGTGTTGTCGTACCTAGCTGGCGTCCAGTCGTCGCGGACCGGATGCGCCCGGATCCAGTCCTCAATGTAGTCCCTTGCGGCGGCGGGGTAGCGCTCGTCCCGCGTTTCCTTCCACGCCGCCATCAGCGCGGGGAGCTGGAAGAACCTGTTGAGCTGCGCGGGCCATTCCTGGTGCTTTGTCTGCGGCGCGCTCCAGTCTATGTTGGATCTGCCCACCTCGAATAACCTGTAACCGAGGTGCGCGAACCTTATCTTCCCTTCGACCGCCCTGTCGGCCAAGAAGATCGCGTCATCAGGCGCACGCCAGATATCTTCCTCGCCTATGATACTCTTCAGCCGCCTGTCGTTCTCGATCAGCCTTTCGCGCGGAATGTCCATCTGCTCCCTCCCCTCCTATAACCACACTGGCCGATGTCCGATACTTGCCGGCGCGAACTGCGCGGCAGCGTTCCGCCCTGAGGAACAGGACAGCAAAGAGAAGAAAAGCCGTAGGCGCCGAGGCCGCCGCGGGCGCCAACCCGCCCCAGGCATCGCCACGTAAAAGCGCGGCGCTCATGGGGAGCCCTCCTGGGCCGCCGGAGGCTCGATTCAGACCGGCAGCCGCCCGGAGGACCTCCCCCCCTCAGCCTCCCTCTCGGCCTTTACCAGGGCCTTCGTATCCGGTCCGGTTCCGCCCGCCGTCCGATCGCCTCCAAGCTCGTAGACCTTCTCCTCGAAAAACAACTTCACCAGCGCGCCGTCCAGCCTGCCCGCTGCCGCTTCCTCTTCGATTATCGCCCGCGCCTTCTCGTGCGGTATCGCCCTCTTGTAGGGACGGTCCGTGGCGGTAAGCGCATCGTAGATGTCGGCTACAGCGAGGATCCGGCCGTCCAGGGATATGCCCTCTCCCTTCGCTCCGCGAGGGTATCCCGACCCGTCCAGCTTCTCATGATGCTCCGCAGCTATCCTGGGGAGGTCCTTCAGTTCCTCCGGCCAAGGCATCTCTTCCAGTATTTCGCGAGTCTTGCTGACGTGGCTTTTCATGTCCTCCCATTCCTTCGGTGTGAGGTTGCCCGTTCGGACCGAAAGGTTCTCGTACTCCTCGTCGCTTATCATGCCATCCGCCTTGAGCGCTTGGAGGGCTTCGATCTGTTCGTCGGAGACGCGTCCCGGCGCGTTCAATTTCTCGACCAACGCCAGCCCTTCCTCCAATGCCTTCAGGCGAGGTCCGGCCTCCCGCAGCGCGAACGAATCCGGATCGGACTCGCGCCGGCGCGCCGCCTCGGCGTAAGCCTCGCGCAGTATCTCCTCCCGCCTGCGGAGGAACCTTTCGCGCACCGCCGCCATCCGCGGGGCGATGAGCTTGTTTTCCTTGCAGAGTATATGCTCCCTTACGCCTATCTTTCCGAAGTCGTGCATCATTCCGGCGTACCGCAGCCGCCTTAGCCTGGCGCGAGTGTACTCCAC
>CALKMO010000308.1 GCA_937991785.1 uncultured bacterium
GCCCTAAACGCCGGACCTGCCGGCGGGCGGATTATCCATGGAATCTTCGCCGATCCTTCCCATGGCGCAACCTTGCGGAATTGCCAGTGATCTCCCAGCAGCTCGCCGTGATCCGCCGAGAAAAACACCCACGTGCTCTGAAGCATATTTCTCCGCCTCAGGTAGAACAATATGCGGCCGATCTGATCGTCCAGGTGCGTTATCTGGGCGTAATATGCGCGGCGGGCACGGTCCAGGATCTCCTTGGGAAGTCGGCCGTGGAAGGCCTTTATCGAGGAAACCGGCGCGTCATATCGTTCGGCCCACCGGCCGCACGGCACCGGCGGGAGTTCCTTGCGTTCGTACATCGCCAAAACGTGAAGCGGCGGATCCAAGGGAGCATGCGGCCTGTGATAGCCGATCTGAAGGAAGAACGGCCGCGTCGGGTCTCGGCGATCCAGGAGCTCGAGCGCCGCATCGGTAGTCCAAACGTTTGGGTGCAGGTGGACCGGATTGGGCCAAGGAACCGCGATCCATGAATTATTGTCCATTACCATCGCGGTATCTTGTATCGAGGGGCCGGCGGTCCTCGCCAACCACACGTGATAGTCGCTATCGTAGCCTGGATCCAGCCGCTGCGGATCATACGTCCGCATCTCCTCGAAGCCCAGGGCTGCGCGCTGGGGGTAGAAGTGCGTCTTGCCGACCTGCATCGTCTGGTAGCCGGCGTCACGCAGGACGCGCATCAACGTCGTCGGGTAACGCCATGGCACCCCGTCGCGGTAGCCGATGCGGCCGCAGGTCGAGGGCGTTTGTCCGGTGGCGAGGGTTGCGCGGGCGGCTATGCACGAAGGACACGCCGCGTATGCGGCGTCGAAGAGAGTCCCCTCGGCGGCGAGTTGGTCGAGATTGGGCGTCTCCACGACCGGATGTCCGGCCGCTCCGAGGCAATCGCCGCGCCACTGGTCTGCAAATATGAGCAGGAAATTCGGACGCGAATCGGTACTAGAAATGTCGCGACCGGACACCGCAGAATCCTCCTTGTCTTCTTTCCTATTCCTATTCCTACCGGGCCAGATGGTCCGAGAGTATCTTAACGCCTACGCCTACCAATACCAATCCGCCGACTATGCCGACGCGCCGTCCGAACGCCGATCCGATCGCGCGGCCCGCAAACATGCCGGAAGATGTCAGGATTGCCGCGACCAGCCCGATTACCGCGGCGGGATAAAGCACGCCAACGCCTATCGCGGCCAGGCTGAAGCCGACGGCCAGGGCGTCCAGGCTGGTGGCGATCGAAAGGGAAATAAGCGTTATGCCGCAGGTCGGATCGGCGATGCCTTCGCGCCCGGCGCATCCGCCCGGTTTCAGCGAAGAGTAAATCATCCGGACTCCGATGAAGGCCAGCAGGCCGAAGGCGATCCAGTGGTCCCATCGGCCGATTCGCGAGGCGACGGTCTCGCCCGCGGCCCAACCCGCTATAGGCATCAGGAACTGGAATAGGCCGAAGTGCCATGCCAGGCGGAACACGTGCCGCCAAGTCATTCGCGGCAGCGTCGCCCCCACCCCGACGGCCACGGAAAAGGCATCCATAGCCAGGCCGACCGCGATGAACAATAGCAGGGGGAAACTCACTTTTTTCTCCGATCGCTCGGTCCGCGCATCACGGTTTCCGCGGACATCGGAAAGGCGGTGGCGCCGGACGATTAAATTCTCCGCAGTAATCCTGCACCGCGACGCCGCCACGATGCTCCGCCGCGCCCTGATACATGGACGGATGCCCCGGACTCGCTCAGTAAAAACTCATGCTCGCGAAGCTTACCGCCGATCTCGTCGGCGCCTCGTAGGCCATTCCGTATTTGAGCAGCTTGCCCCGCTTCGCCCCTGAGACTTCCAGCAACACCGTCGCCGCCGACACCGCGTCCACGTTGCGGGCGTTCTTATCCCGCCTGAGGGATTCCAGGAATCCGTCCGTATCGCAATTGATGAGGCGGTGGAGCATCATGCGGTCGTGCAACTCGACCATCCTCATCGTGGCCGGCACCATGCATGTGCCATGGCCAAACTTGCGGCCCACGTGGCTCAGGTCCACTCCGGCTACGATGCACCATTTCCGGCCGCTTTTAGCCAGGGCGTCCCTGAGGCCGTCCACGAATGCCCGTACCTTCGAATCTTCCAAAGGTTTGCCGTCATCCTCCAAGAACTGCTGAAAGGACCCGCACAGGATCGGGACGATCTCGAAGTTCCTGGCGGCTGCTCCACGTCCAAGTACCGCCTGCAGGAATACGACCTGGAATTCTATGGAGTGCTCCAGGCGATGGACCATCTCCTCAGCGTACGGGTTTTCCAGCGATGCCTTTTCCAGGCGTTCCACGAAACCGGCGTCGGTCTTCGCAATACCCAGGGGGGTTTCGAAGTCTTTTTTCGTGAGGATGAAAAGCGAGCGGCGCGCGTTATGGGCTATCCCGAGTATCACGAATAAATCGGCGTCCGATTCGGATGCCAGGGCCTTGTATGCGTGGGCGAAACACGGACCTCCGCGCTCGAGGTCTATATGAGGGGCGATGGCTGCCTTCAGTTTCCCCGTCGGCGGGGCTCCGTCGAGCGGGCCGGGGCCCTCGGGCGGCCGGAAGAATTCCGCTATCCGCGCCGTCAGCGCCTCGGGGTCGTCCGGGTAAGCTGAGGACGCCCCCGCGTGGGCGCTGCGCCTGACCCTCGATGAGCGAAATTCCTCGACCACTTCCCGCGCCCTGTCGCGGAAGCGGGGGCTATCGAGGTAATACTGGCGGTCCAGTAGATCGGCGAGTTCCTCGATCGTGTGCCGAGGCACTATCTCGCCGGTCCGCTCGGAAACCTCCGCCTGTATCTCCAGTATCGTCCTGGTACCGTCCATCATCGCGGCCAGCATGAATTCGGCCGGTCCCAGG
>CALKMO010000309.1 GCA_937991785.1 uncultured bacterium
GGAATATTTCGATTATTCCTCGATCTTCGACCAATGCCGGAGGCTCGAGGAGAAAGGATACGCCATCTGCCTGGGCGGAGCCGGCTTTCCGGACATCGTAAACGGCGTGTCGCGCGGCCGCGGAATGGAGCAGGTGTTGACCGACATAATGACCGGCGACGAGGTTGGGATGGCGATAATAGATAAACGTGTGAACATCTGTTACGAGATACTTCGGAAGGGATTGGAGGCGGCTAGGGGGAAGGTTGACATCCTATGCCTCGGCGAAGATTGTGGCACGCAAAACGGGCGCCTCTTCCCGCCTCGCAAGTTCGACGAGGTTTTCCGCCCTAGGCTGAAAAAGTTCTCCGATTTGGCGCATGAGTTTGGGGCGAAGGCCATGATGCATTCCTGCGGAGATACGCACGAGATCATGCCTGCGTTCGTGGAAATGGGGCTGGACATCCTCGACGCTATGCAGCCCGAACCGCCCGGCATGAATCCGGAAAAGATACGCGCGGCATGGAGGGGAAAACTTGCGTTTTGCGGTCTGATCAGCACGCAGAAGACGCTTCCGTTCGGAACAGAAGAGGAATGCCGCGCTGAGGCGCGCCACCGCCTTGACGTGATAGCGAAGGGCGGCGGATACATATTCTCTCCGGCGCACTGCATACAACCCGATACGCCGGTCGAGAACGTGCTGGCGATCTACGAAGAGGCGTTAGGAGAAAAATTTCCCCCCGCGCGGCAAACGCCAGGCGGCAAGGACTAGGCGAGGGGCTGGTCAGCCTCTGGCCCGCGAGGCGGTACGCGGTGCCGGCATCGGATCAAATTGCCTTTCCGTCCTCGCTGCCTTGGCCGTCTGCGGGCGGCGGCTTTTTCTCGGCAACAGGGCGCAGCCGCGAAGGTGTCGGAGACGTTTTATCGCCGTCGCCGGCATCCCCGCCATCCCCCAGGGGCGGAGAACGCCGTGAAGACGGACGCTTAGTCCAGTCGGGCGGAGGAGGCGGAGGCGGCGGGACCATGCCCGTCGGGCGGCGATGCGGCGGGCGTACGAAAGTTTCCTGTAGCGGCGGTTGCGGCGCCCCCGCCTGATCGGCCGATCCCGACACGGCCTTGATCTCCCCCTCGCGGCCGCCGCTTCCTTTCGCAGCCCCCGTCCCGACACCGGCGCCCGGCCCGGTCGCGCCGGCCGGCGTCGCCGAATCTGTAACGGTCTCCTTGACCGTCGTTGCGTCAGATATCTTGGCGCGCGACATATGGGACGCTTTGAATATCGCGCTGACCCTCGCCAGCGGTTTGAGGTCACGCGCCAATTCCATGGCGCTCTGGTGCCGATCTTCGGGTCTTTTCGCCATGCACCTTAATATGATATTGCGCATGGCGGGACTGAGGTTCGGGTTGAGCGCCCATGGATCGGGCCGAGGCGCCCGAACGTGCGCGCGTAAGATGTCGGCGATCTCCCTGAAGTCGAAAGGCATCTTGCCCGTCGTAAGGACGTAGAGCGTTACGCCGAGCGAATAGATGTCGGATCGCGCGTCCCCGCGGAAGCCTTGGCATCGTTCGGGGCTCATGAAGTACGGCGTCCCTACGCAGAGGCCGGTCTGGGTCAGCCTGGTGCTGATGTCATATATTATAGCGAGGCCAAAATCTACTATCTTCAGCCGCCCTTGGGGATTGACCAGAAGATTGCTGGGTTTTATGTCCCTGTGGAAAACGCCGCGGGTGTGGGCGTAGGCCAGTCCCTCGGCGGCCTGGAGGATGAGCTTGGCAGCTTCTCCTTCCTCGATGGTGCCGCCACGGGCCTCGGCGTACCGTTCGAGGTTGGGACCTTCGATCAATTCCATCGCTATGTAATAATAGCCTCGATCCGCGCCGGTTTCATATATCTTGACGATGTTGGGATGGTCCAACCGCGCCGCCGACTGCGCTTCGCGGTGAAACCGCGCCGCCGTTTCCGTCTCGTCGCCGAACTCGCGCGGCAGCACCTTTAAGGCCACCTCGCGCCCTTGTGGTTCTTGCACGCCGCGGTATATCCAACCAAACCCTCCGCGGGCGAGCAACCCCACGATGCGGCACGAACCGAGACGTTCGGGCATGCCCCGGGTCGGCGCTTCGTTTAGGGACGGATCGGCCATTCGCCTGCCTCGCTCAAAATTTTCGATGCCTGATCCTTTTCCAGATCCCGTCCTTCAGGCGTCCGCTCCGCCGGCATCCCCAACGCCACAAAACGCCCCCGTACCCGGGGCTTCGCCCATCACATCCGGATCCGCGGGATCCCTGGGCGCCATCCTAAATCACCCCGCGCTTCCCGGCCATACCTTGACTGCCGGTGATTCCCGTTCAGAATAATAATGCTGCGTCCGCCGCTTTCCTTCAACGCCCATATGCGGACCTTTCCGCACGGCCGCGGACACTGGCGGAACAGTTTAAGCGGTTTTGCCGGAGGCGCAATGCGAAAGACACGGCGTCGTACGATGCGGGAGGCTGTGCTAATCGAGGCCGATCGCCTGTCAGCGACCGGGAACTTTTTCCCATATGGCGAAATACTCGCCGAGATCAGCCGCTGCATGGAACGGATAGACCGGCGGGAGGTCAGGGCTCTCTCGAATGCTATAGCTGCCGCGGGCCGAATATTCCTGGCCGGCGCCGGCCGGTCCGGCCTAGTAGCCAGAATGTTTGCGGTGAGGCTTACGCACCTCGGCAGACAAGTCCACGTTCTGGGCGAATCCACGGCCCCGGCCTGCTGCGGGCGTGATTTATTGATAGTGGTGTCTGGATCGGGCAGGACGGGCGGATTGTTACATCTTCCGGAACGCGCGCACCGCGTAGGCACGCGCGTGGCCCTCATAACTGCCGACCCGGATTCGCCGCTCGCCGAAGGATCCGACCTTAAAGTGATAGTCCCGGCCCGAACCGGCAAGGGCAGTAGGCCGGCGAGCATTCAATTTGCCGGGAGCCTATTTGAACAATGTGCGCTCATCTGCTTGGAGGCGTTGGTCCTGGACCTTATGAGAAAGCTCCGCCAAAGCGAGGATAGCATGGTCGCCAGGCACCAGAACTTGGAGTAGCGCGTCGGCCGGCGGGCCGTGGTTTTTGAGATATAGGAGAGGAGCGGGGTGGACTCGCGCGAGGGCGATGATCCTAAGAAGCGCGGCGCGGCGTCTCCCTCCGCGGGAGAACCGCCCGGAGCTGCCGGAGATGCCGGCGCGACGCACCCCGAACCGCCAACCCGTGCCGATGTCCGAAGCCGGAGAGCGCGCCGGATCGCCATCCTCGCCGCCGCAGTAGCAATCCTTTTCCCAACGTTGGTTCTTTTCGCCGCATGGGTCGCCGTTAACGCCGGAGCGCTTAACGGAATCCTGGAAAGGCGCCTGAGCGATGGATTGGGCGGGAAGTGGCGCGTAGGCGGCATGAGGACATTCGGCATCTCCGGCCTGAATGTGTTGAACGTCGTGTGGGAATCGCCGGACGGGAGGGATCCCGCTGCGAAGTTCCCGGTAGCGCGCATTAGGTGGTCCGCGGCCGGTCTGCTCCGGGGCGAGATAGACGGCATATATTGCGAACGGCCGGAGATTTCGATCAGGAAGTTGGCCGACGGCGGATACAACATCCGCATCCCTAAGTCCAAAGGAAGGATGCAGATGGCCATCCGCGAAGCGGAGGCGTCCAATGGTCGGATGTACTTCTACGACGGAGTATGGCGCAGGCGGTGGGTCAACATCCGCATGTCGATGCGCAACCTGACGCCGGGTTCGCTTTGTTCGTACCGGATCGAGGCGGATACGGTTTTCGAGGCGGGCGGCAAGGAAGAAATAAGGGGCCGTTTTTCGCTTCGCGGATCGGTGGACGTGGACTCTCTCGACTTCGAGCCGGAATACCTGCTGGCGATCCCCGAGGACCTCGACTTGGATCTTGCCGAAGATGTCTCGCCCAAGCTTCAGGGCACTCTTGCCCGGATAAGAACGATGTCGGGACGCGCCTCGATCCGCGGGAAGATGCAGAATACAGGCGGAGGCGTCAGGCCGGAATTCCTGATAAGGCTGAAAGATCCGAGGATCGAATTTGACGGATGGGGCTTGGCGCCGGGCGACATCGCCGCGCGCGTATCGGGGACGTGGCGGGAGCGAGGGGGAGCGGCGGAAGTAGAGGACGCGGAGATTGATGCGGAAGGCATCGGACGGATACGCGGCTCGCTGACCCTCGACGGCCGAACGTGGGCTCCGACAGGATTCCGCATCTCGGAAGCCCGCCTCGATCCGGCGGCGATACTGGCTGGGCTGAAAATCCCACATATGGAAGCGATCAGGATCGAAGGGAACTTTGGCCTTCGGGATGTGGAAGGGACCGTTTCGATCGGGCCGGCGGAAGCGTCCGTGCGCGCTGCGGGGACGGCAGTATGGGGTCCGCTGCTGTTCGAGGCTCCGGCCCGCGGTATATCTTTGTGGTTTCGGGAAGGCCGCGCGGATGTGGAGATGGACGGGCCGAAACTCTTCGTCCGCGGGCTTTCGGCCTCCGGCTTGCGCGGGTCCCAGGTGCTTTCGGTGGGACGCATGTCGTGTTTGCTGGACCTGCGTTTCCCTTGGGCCTTCGAGGTGCAGGAAGCGAATGCCGATCTCGATCTTTCTTCCATTCTTTCGCATCCGTTCATGCTCCAGTTCGATATCTTCCGCCGCTCGCCGCTGGATGGTCGCGGCGTAATCCGCCTCAGATCGTTTTCCTTCCGCCCGGCGTCGCGATCGAAGGCCGTCGAAGGGCGCGTCGAGCTCGAGGGGACGATGGCCCTCGGGAGATCTCCGGCAGCCCTGCAGACGCCGCCTCTGATCGCCTCGGCCGCGATTTCGGCCGATGGGAACTTTTCCGAGCTTTCCCTTAACGGAATCTCGCTCGATGCGGCGTCTGCGGCACGGGTCGGGGGCGGACGGCTGGACATCAGGCGCGGCGACGACGGTGAACCGAAGCTAAGCCTGTCGGCCGCCGCGATCACGCTCGACCTGGAATCGCTGTGCCAGTCCCTGCGCATGGCCGAAGCGGGCATCTCCGCATCGGGACGGGTGGCGATCGAGAAACTGGAAGCGGCGGACATCCTTGGCGGCGAACCTTCCCTTTCGGCAAAGCTCGGTTTCGAAGGCGTTTCAGTTTGCGATCCCGCTGGGCTACTCCGGTTGGACGGCGTAAACGGATCGGCCGACGTATCGCTTGCCGGGGGGCTTGCGAGTTTATCAGGCCTTCTCGCTTTGGAGGCGTTTTCGGTGGCGGGAAAGCGTTTCCCGTTGGGTCCGCGCCCGGCGCGCATCGAGGTATCCGCGGCGAGAAGAGGGATCGCATGGCATTTGGACCGATGTAAGCTAGAGGCGCAACTGCCCGGTCTGGAAGACATCGCGGTGGATGTGCGGACCGCGCCGGCCGAAGGAGGCGCTATATCTTTCGCTGCCGCCATTGCGTGCCCAAAACTGGGAATCGCCGGCCTGCGCGTCGAAGGCAAGGCAAATCCGGCGGCGAAAGAAGTCGGACCGATATGCGTAAAATTCCCGGAAACCGCCGTGGCCGATGTCCTTGCCTTCCTCAGGTCTCGCGGCTTCGATCCCACCCCTGGCTGGAAGCTAGACGGCAGGCTGAAGGGCGAAGGCGAGCTGGCTCCGTTTGCCTTCGAGAGATCGGACGGCGTCCGGCCGCGGGCGGTCAAGGGGCGCATCCGGCTGGAGGTTTCCGGAGGCAAATTCGAATCGCCGGACGGAAACACGATGGGGGATCGCCTCGGGGTAAAACTTGATGCCGAGGTCGAAGCGGGTCCTGGAGGAATAGGCGAGATCACCTGCGGGGCGGAGGTAACCGATGTCGAAGCCTTGGTGGGCGGGAAGTTCTACCTGGATAGACCTCCAGCCGGGCTGCTTAAAATCGGGCTCCGCGCGCGGCCGGTCCGACGGGGACCTTCGGCAGGCGGCATCAGAGAGATCCGTCTGAACGTCTCCGCCGGTCGAATGGGAACGTTTTATGCCGACGGCGATCTTGCATCCGACCCCGTGACCGGATGGGTTTTTCACGGCCGCGCCGGGATAACTGCCTGCGATCTGGGGGCGGTATGGTCGGACCTGTTTGCCCCCAACCTGAAGGCTACGCATCCTACTTTGGCGGCGATGCCGCTGAAGGGCGGCCTCGATGCGGATGGACGAATCGCGATACGCCGAGGAGCCTTTTCCGCCGGGGGAAAGATTATTCTGCGCAAAGTATCGGCCAAGTTCGAATCGCTGGAGATCGAGGAAGTATCGGGCGAGATACCCGTACTCTTCGCCTCGCCTCCGGATGCTATAGGCGCCGGTTTTTACCCGGGCTCCGGTTCTGCCGCTGATGCGGGATCGCCCGCTCCGGGAGCCCAGCCTGCCCAGGGTGTTGATGTAGGGAAGGTCTTCCTAGGGGAGTTCCGGTACGGCCCGATAAGCTTGCAAGACCAAACCTTTGACTTCGTCTGTCGGCTCAACTCAATATCCATAGCCAATGATGTGACGCTTCGCCTGCCGGGCGGTGACATCAGGTTGTCGCGCCTGGCGGCAAGCGATATCCTTTCGCCGGAGGCCAGATTCGTCTTTTCGGCGGACGCAGCCGGAATCGATCTGAAAGAGTTGGGGAGCCGCCTCGGAACTTCTTTGCCCTACGCCAGGGTATCCGGAAGAATAACGCGGGGCGTACTAGCGGCCGAGCGCGGACCGATCGGAGGCGTAGCGCTGAACATGGAAGGCGGCTTCGATTGGGAAATGTTTGGAGGCCGCTTCCACCTGTACGACATCTCGCTATCGAACCTGTTCACGTCCGCCGTTACTCTCGGCATGTCGCTCGACTTCATAAACGTGGATCTCGAAAAAATGACGTCTTGGCCTCCGATCTCCGACAGGCTCGGGATCGCCACCGGCATCCTGGCCGGTTCGATCAGGGGGCTTGAAATATGCGACCGCGAACCCTCGCGCTTCGACCTGATACTTCGCGCGGAAGGCCGTCCGGGGAAACCGGCCGTGCTCGACGTCAGGATGGCTTCAAAGATAATCGAAGCCACAGGCGGAAAGGCCCCGGCGTTCCTCGCCAGGCTCTATGGCGACAGAAGACTCAATTACGAACGCATGGGCGTGCATGTCATCCTGGAGAACGGCAAGGTTACGTTCATCCCTCTCGTAAACACCCCCGACCACCGTTCGTACATTGTGAAGGGTGGAAGATCCCCAGCGCTGAACGTAGGGGCCACGTCCAACCGCATGCCCTGGAGCTGGGTAAGGGACATATACCTGAGACAGATAGGAGACGCTTTCGGTGCAGTGGGAGCTTCCGCAGCCTCCGTCTCAGGGGCTGCCGGTGCAGCCGACGGCGCGGAACCGAAAGATTCGGACGGATCCGAATGAACGCCGGAGGCGGCGCGATCCTCAGTGGCGACCGGCCAGGAGAGACCGGCGACGGGCAAACTTGCGCAGCAAAAGGAACCGGTGCGCTGGACGTGTGGGACGGCATCCAAGGAAAGGAGAAAAGTCTATATGAGGAAGTTGCTCTACGTGAAATGTTCGCCGCGCGGCGAAAGGTCGCATTCGATAAGGACGGCCGACGCCTTCGTATCGGCATGGAAAGACAGGAACCGGAACGGAACGGTCGAGACGCTCGAACTGTTCGAGGCCGACATCCCGAAATTCGACGGACCGGCCGTGGCAGCCAAGTTCGCCGCGATGCGCGGCGAGTTGCCCTCGGCCGCCGACAGGGCTATATGGGAGCGGATCGTCGAAACGATCCGATCGTTCAGATCGGCCGACGGGTATGTCTTCGCCGTACCGATGTGGAACTTCGGCATCCCTTACAGGCTAAAGCATTACCTGGATGTCATCATACAACCCGGACTGACCTTTTCGTTCTCGCCCTCGGAAGGCTACAAGGGGCTGGTCACGGGCAAGCCGGTCCTAGCCGTTTACGCCAGGGGAGGATCGTACGGACTTGGATCGGGCATGGAAGGATACGATTTCCAGAGGAGATACCTGGAGACGGCGTTGCGGTTTATCGGTTTTTCGGATATCCGCGCCATAGAGGTCGAGCCGACGCTGGCCGGCGGACCTGAAGCGGCGAAAGCGGCAGAGACCGCGGCCATAGGCAAGGCGATAGAAATGGCTTCGAATTTTTGAGGCTCCGCAGGTCTTTGCATTCGGAGTCGCATGTCGTGGGCGAACCGGCGGCACGGGAGATCCCTCGCTCCTTCCAACCGGCGCTCGACTTACCGCGAAACGCGCCGCGCCGATGAATCCAGCTGCGGTTGCGCAGATTCGCTTCGTCAGCCTTGGGTCGCGCGTTCGGCGCGGCCGTTTTTTTCGGCGCTGCGCCCCGATGCCGAGATTTACGTCCGACGCATCAATACCGATGCAAATGCGGAAAGCACCTTGCGCCCGAACTCCCGCATCTTCGGAACGTCGCGTCCGAACCACGAAGGGCTCATAATGAAAGCCGTGGCGCCGTAGTTGGAGTGGACGCACCGGCAGAAATCTCCCGGCTTGGGCGGCCCGCCGGACGTGCACCGGCCTTTCCACGCTTTATTGAAGATAGGATCGCCCTTTATCTCCCCAAAAAATTCCTCGCGCGCCGCCTGGTCCGAATAAGCCAAGCCGTCGTCGTAGCGGTGCATCCATCCGTGGAGGTCAAGGTAGCCTTTGGGACGGGTGCGCGCCAGCAGTCCGACCAAGGCTCTGCCGGCCGGGTCGGGCGAATCTGCGCCTTCGTGGCAGAGGTCAGGTCCGCCGGCCCTGGATCTTTTGCAGCATCCCCCGGCCACTCCATCGGGATTGGCGATCGGAACCAGGACAAACCTGAAGGCGGAAGTCAGCGGCCC
>CALKMO010000310.1 GCA_937991785.1 uncultured bacterium
CGTTATAACTTTTTGTTTGGAAGGGTCTTATGTCTTTTATGTAACAAAGCCTACTTTGCGCGAATCCTGAAAAATTTTGAACCTTGGACTTCCCTTTTCGTTTACATGTAACGACGCGCTGGAATAGAAGACTTTTGGAGAGTCGGCCATGTGTTCGAAGCCGGTTCAGGCGTGCCAGCGACGCGATGCTTTCTCCCCGGTGCTGTCGGCGGGAAGAACGCCGGGCGAAGGGTTCCGCCGGTCCCGTTCCGTCCGTGTTTTGCGCCACGGCGGTTCTCCGGCAGCGCTTCTTTCTCTTGCGTTCCTCCCCGTTGCGCTCCTCGCCCCGGCGGTGTCCGGCTGCCGTCCGGGGGACGGTTCGGCTGAACGTGCTAGGGTCCGCCCCGTTGCCGGTACCGCTTCCGACGGTCGTCATGCGGACCTGGCGCCGGCAAAGCCCCGCCATCTTTCCCTGACCTTATACGGCGGCGGCGCGTTCGTGCGGGACCGCCGGAAGACAGGGTTGCGAAAGGGTGGCGAACAAGGAACGGCGGAGGTCGAATTTGCGAACGTGCCGGCCTTGCTCGACCCTTACTCCGCCAGACTCGCCCCGCGCGATGGCCAGCCGCTTACGGTGCTTGAGCAGAACTACGACTACGATTTGTACTCTTCGGGCATCCTCCTGGATCGCGCCGTGGGTCAGAGGGTAAAAGCGGTCTTCCCGGACGGCCGCGAAGTCGTGGGCGAGTTGTTGAGCTTCGATTACGGAAGGACTGACCACGCCGAAGCGGATTACCATTGGGATCTCCTCGACATGGAGCGAAACTCGGAGGCGCTTCTGAGAAGGTTCGGCAAAAGACCTGATGCATCCGGTTTCAGATGGCAGGTGGAGGAGTACTGGTGTCGCGTCGCGATCCTGACCGGGGGCGGCGCGATCCGGCAGATATATGTCAACGATCTGGCAGACCTTAGGCTGGCCGAGTCGCCGCCGGGGATGTCGGAGAGGCCACGGTTGCGGTGGCTGCTAGAGGATGCGGGTGGATCGGAGCGCGAGCTGGAACTGTCCTACATATGCGACGGTTTGAAATGGAAGGTCGAGTATCTGTTGCGCCTGGATCCATCGGAAGATACGTGCGAACTCGATGCGCGGCTGCAAATAACCAACCGGACCGGAACCGATTTCGAGGGCGCGGAAGTAAGACTGGTAGCCGGCGACGTGCGCATCTTTCCAGAGACCGTAAGCCCCCGCATCGTTTCCATCCCGCTGAGGAGGGAACGCAAACGGGTATTCATATGCGTCGGATGGCCTTCAACCGGGTACTTTGGGGGGGGCGGCGATTCGGGCCGCCAGCTCTTCGAGTACTATCTATACGTTCTGCCCAAGCCGCTGACTATCAGGGATGGCGAGACGAAGCGGATGGAGCTGCTTCAGCCTGTCCGGAACGTGCCGGTAAAGACGAGGAAACTGTTGCGCGTCTATTGGGACGATAGAGAATACGAGGCGACGCTTGAGGGCGAAATCGTCAACTCGTCCGAATACGGGCTTGGCTTTCCTCTTCCGGCCGGTTTTGTAAGCGTGTGGAAGACACATGCCGGAAGCGGCGATGCGGAACCTGCATGGTCCGAGCATATCGGCAATGTCCCGCCAGGGGAGAAATTCCGCGTGGACCTGACCCGGATACCAACCTTGACATGCAATAGATCGAAAGCCGCCATGGTCCGCGCCGACGAAGGAACGGTGGTCCTGCGATGGTCGTGCGAGCTGAAGAACGCATCCGACCGCGCCGAGAACGTGGAGATCAAATGGCACGGGCCGTGGAGCGGACCGGCGCCCCTGTCGTTATCAATCACTCCCTCCCTGCCTGCCGAGCGGACCGGCGAAAGGACATTGCTGATAAATGCTAATGTACCGGCCCGGGGAAGTACCGTGTTTCATGTGGAGATGGCATTCCCGAACGTTGGAGGAAAAAGGTCATGAAAAACGACGGATGCGAACGGGTATCGGCAAATGGGCGCGGGATCGCCCCCGTGCCGGGAGCGTGCGGGGCGACGGAGAGCACGGTCGCTGGGTCAGAAGGCGTCGCTCCCGATGGAAGGCGGAGCGGCGCGGCGGCGAGCGCCAGGCGGTCAGCCGTGGCGCGGACCGCTTTCGCCATCTGGGTGCTATTCGCGGCGGCTGGCGCGGCGCAGACGACGGCGTTGGGGGGCGCTGCCGGGGATGACGCCGCGCCGCTTTCCTCCGAACTGACGGTATATGGTAAATTCGCTGTGGTCAGAGAAATTCGGCGGCTGAACGTGCCGGAGGGGGAGGGGAAGGTAGTGCTGCCCGATATTCCACCGTCGGCCGAGGCATCGAGCATCCGCTTCAAATGGCCGGAGGACGCCAAGGTGGAGACGATCGAACAGAACATGGAGTACGATCTCGTGAACCCGTCCGCGCTCCTGAGGAAGCACATCGGCCGGGAGGTGGAGCTGACGCTTCGGGACGGGAGTAAGGTGTCCGGCGATCTCCTGTACTTCGACGATTCGGCCTTCATCCTCCGTCCCTTCGGGGGTAAGGGCGTGTCGCTGACGGCGCGATTCGACAACGTACGCGAGGTCGTCTTCCCCAAGCCGCCGGAGAGCCTTCTGCTGCGCCCAAGCCTCGTATGTCTGATCCGCGCCGACCGCGCCGGCGAGACGCGGCCGGAGGTTTCGTACGTATCGAATAATTTTTCCTGGCGCGCCGACTATGTAGCGGTCCTAAACGCCGACGATACGGCCATGGATCTGTCATCCTGGGTGACGCTCGATAACCATTCAGGGACATCTTACGATGCACGGCGGGTGAGGCTGGCGACAGAGGGAAGCGAGCATTTCTACGATCTGCCGCGCCCCACGAAGGTGTCCCATAACCAGCTCAAGCAGGTGCGCCTGTTTCCGCCGGTGCCCGCCGTGGCGGTGGAAAAGTTCCTGTGCGTGCGGGTAACCGAGGCGGGCGAGGCGGAATCGAAGCCTCGTCCCCAGATCATCCTCCGCTTCCGGAACACGAAGGAGTCGGGGCTGGGCTTCGCCCTTCCGGCCGGGAAGGTCCGCGTGCTGAAGGCGGACGCGGCCGGGAGGCTCGAGTTCGTCGGCGAGGACAAATTGAAAGACGTTCCGGATGGCGAGACGGCGGAGCTGCGGATCGGATCGGCCTTTGATGTGGTGGCGGAGCGCAGGTGCGCGGCGGTGCGGAAGATAACGGACAAAGTGACGGAGTACGACGAGGAGCTTGCGATCCGGTGCCGGCGGCCCGCGGCGGCGCGGGTACGCGTCGAGCTGGCGTTTTCCGGCAAACGATCGCTAATCTCGCCGCCCAAAGACATTCCAGAGGAAAGCAGGGACGCTGCGACGTGGCGAGGGTTCGTGACCGTCCCGCAAGGCGATGCGGGGATCAGGCTGAGATTCGCTGTGAGGGAGATCCAGACCAGCCAATGACCGTCCGTCTCGCAGGAAGGGACGGTCTGGCGCGCATCCCGCCAGCGGCATTCCGGGATCTATGCCCGATTCCCGCGCCGCCCCGCGTTCCGATTACAGTTTGAACCGGTCCATCATCGGACGCCGTCGTGCGCCGGATACGCCATAACGTCATGGCGCCGGTTCGGCCGCCTCAGCGCCAGCCGCCTCTCCGCGACGCGCCGGCAGCCACATGTCGTGGTACGCGAACCTGGCCTTCCGCGCCACGGAGGCGACCGACTCCCACGCATCCGCCAGGTTCGACAAATGATGCGCGTCGCTCCCGACGGAAAACTTAAGCCCCGCTTTCTTCGCCAGCCGGTAGAACTCGACGTGGCTCGCTACGAGCCGGTTGCGCTGTAGGTTGGAAGAGAGCGAGGCTGAGAGGGAAGATGGTGTCGAAAAGGCGATCGGATGCGTTTTTATGGGATTTTGGATGATCGAACCGGCCGCCGAAAGGCTAAAGATCGCGTTTGAGACACAAA
>CALKMO010000311.1 GCA_937991785.1 uncultured bacterium
TCGCTTTGCGGGGGGGCTGCGCGTCGTATCCGAAGAATAGGCGTCCCAAGACGATGTGCGGCCGGAAGTACGGCATAGGCCCGAACGTCGCGCAGGACGGATTTCTCTGGGAGGGGAATAGAAGTGGGCGTACGTTTTAGGCCTGGCGTGGAGCGGATGGCAGCCTACGTTCCGGGCGAACAGCCCCGCCGCGGCGGCGTCATAAAGCTCAACACCAACGAAAATCCCTATCCGCCATCGCCCCGGGTGGCTGAAGCCATCGCGGCGGAACTGGCCGGCGGCGGAGCGTCGCTGCGCCTGTATCCGGACCCGGAGGCTTATGGGTTGAGGCTGGCGGCCGGCGAGGTTTACGGCTTCGACCCGGACCGCATACTGTGCGGCAACGGCTCGGACGAACTGCTCGCGATGATCGCCCGTGCCTTCCTGGGAGAAGGCGGGAAGGCGGTCTTCCCATATCCGACCTACAGCCTGTATTCGACTATATGTGAAATACAGGGCGCATCGGCGGCGGCCTGCGAGTATCCGAGAGATTTCCGCTTTCCAGAGGCACTCTTCTCCGCTCGCGGAGATGTGCTGTTCCTATGCAATCCGAACTCTCCATCGGGAAGCTTCATCCTTCAGCGCGATGTCGAAAAACTGGCCCGGAGTTTCGACGGGTTGGTCGTGGTCGACGAGGCCTACGCGGAGTTCGCGGGCAGCGATTGCCTGGACCTCGCGCGCCGAATGGAAAACGTCGTCGCCATACGCTCGTTCAGCAAGTCCCACAGCCTTGCCGGACTGCGGCTGGGGCTGCTGTTCGGTCCGGAACGAATCGTGGCGGGTCTGCGCAAGGTCAAGGATTCGTATAATCTGGACAGGCTGACGCTCGCTGCGGGCGAGGCGGCCGTGAAGGATGTCGAATGGATGAAAGCCAACGTGGCCAAGATACGCGCGACCCGTTCTCGCCTCATCTCGCGGCTCAGGGCCATTGGGCTGGAAACGCTCGACAGCGCCGCCAATTTCGTCATGACGCGCCTGCCCGGGGACCGGGCGCGGAAGGCCTACGAATTCCTGAAATCGCGCAATATCCTAGTGCGTTACTTCGATTCCCGCCTGCTCCACGACGCCCTTCGCATAACGGTCGGCACCGACGCCGAAACCGACGCGATGCTGGCGGCGATGGAAGAATTTCTCGAAGGTGAAGGTGTCGCTTAGACGATATCCCGGCGGGCGGAACGCCCGCGCCGAAGGGTCGCGGCAAATCTACCAGGCAAAGTGCGCGAAGGCCTTGTTGGCCTCGGCCATCTTGTGCGTGTCTTCGCGCTTCTTGATCGCGTCGCCCTCTTTCTTGTAGGCGGCGATGATCTCATCGGCGAGTTTGCGCGCCATTGGGCGGCCTTTCTTCGACCGAGCGATCTGGATTATCCAGCGGATCGCCAGCGACTGGGCGCGTTTCTTGCTTACCTCGACCGGAACCTGGTACGTGGCTCCGCCGACGCGGCGCGATTTGACCTCGACGAGCGGCTTGACGTTGTTGATGGCCGCGGTGAATACCTCTATAGGGTTCGCCCCGGTCTTCTCCGCCACGATGTCCAAGGCCTCGTAGAACGACTGGGCGGCCGCGGTCTTCTTGCCCTCCCACATCATGCAATTGATGAACTTGGAGACCAGGAGATCTCCGTACTTTGGGTCGGGTTTTATTCCCCTGCCTGTCACCTTTGGATGCAGCGGCAACGGCGGGGCTTCTTCCATTTCTTCCCTTTTGAATGCCATGTCTCCCTCCGGCTGTACTTCGCGTGCGGAACGGCCCGGAACGTCGCCGCGCCGTTACTTTGGTCGCTTGGTGCCGTACTTGCTTCTAGCCTTGCGCCTGTCCGGAACGCCCTGGCAATCATAGACGCCGCGGACGATGTGGTATCGCACGCCAGGCAGATCCCTGACTCGCCCGCCCCTGACCAACACCATATGGTGTTCCTGAAGATTGTGACCCTCGCCCGGGATGTAGACAGTGACTTCCTTGCCGTTGCTGAGACGCACGCGGGCGATTTTCCGCAGCGCCGAGTTCGGCTTCTTCGGCGTCATTGTCTTTACGGCCAAGCACACACCTTTCTTGAAGGGATTGCGCTCAAGTACCGGACTTTTCGACTTGCCGTGCTGCTGCACCCGCGGCCTGCGGATCAGCTGATTGATCGTAGGCATCCTAGTTCGCCTCTGCTTGCGTTTCTAATCCATCGCCTCCGCGCGGTTTCCCATTCCCGGCCCTTCCGGTATCCGCGCCCGCCGACACCCCCGGCGGAAAGCGGAGGAGATTATTTACCAGACATTCTCAACTGCGCAAGGGCCCTTTCACCAAAATTAACGATCCGCCGCGGGATCCAAGCGCCCCGCGCGCCAAGAACACGGCATCGGGGAGAAGTCCCCGTAGGCCGTCGTGGAACTGAAAAGAGATGTTCGATCCTATGCCCCCGGCTGCTCGGTTCCGTCCGATAAAGACTTTGGGTGTGCCAAGAATATCCGGAGCGCCTCAGGCCGGCTAAGCGCCTTGCCGCAGATCTTCCAGGCCTTCCTTCAGCTTCGCCGGACGGAACCGCTTCGCGTAGATGATCTTGTCGTCACCCTCGCGATAGAAGTCCGGCACGCGCGCCGTCTCGCTGTAGCCCTCGTGTTCGTAAAAGGCCCTCGTCCGGGCATAGGAAGGCTTGGAGGCCGTTTCGATCAGCAGCATCCTGCCGCCGGCGGCGCGTACTGCGCCCTCGACAGCCCTCAGCAGCGCCCCCCCGATGCCGCATCCTTGGCTGTCGGGGGCCACGGCCAACCAGTACAGGTCGTAAACGCCTTCGCCGAGCAGAGTCGGTCCGTAACAGGCGTAACCGACCACCCTGTTGCTGCCTTCTTTCTCGGCAACAAAAACCAGGTAATCGCTCCGGGACTTGAGCGCGTTATCCACCACTTCCATGGCTACGGCAATCTCATAGAGGAAGAATGCCCCCGTCGCAGCCAACAAGTCCCGGATCTGATCGCGATCCGCCTCTGCCAATGGCCTTATGCGAAACGCCGTGCCGGAGGGCGCCACGGACGATCCGTTCGATGAGTCCTTCATATCCCATCCCGCTCCTTACGGCAGCCAAGGCGAGCCCCGCATCCGGCGACACGTCCGGATTGGGGTTTACATCAAGCACAACAGGTTCGCCCCCGGAACGCAAGCGCAAATCCACCCTTCCATAGTCCCTTAGTCCCAGCATACGGTAGGCTTTCAGCGTCGACCGCACCACGTGCATCCTTATCGCCGGATCGAGTTCGCGCACCTCTACATGTACCGTCCCCTTATATTCAGGACTGCGTTTTGCCCACTTGGCACGGTAGGTAACGAGACGCGGTTTGCCTTCCGGGAAACCGGAAAAATCTATCTCGCTTAAGCTTATTACCTCGGCGTCTTCACCTTCACCCAGTATCGTAGCTTCGATTTCGCGCCCGTCCACGAATTCTTCCACAAGCACCGGCTGGCGGTAGGTTCTCAACAGGTATCGCAGCCTGCGACGCGCCTCTTCCTGGGAAAAGACTACGTTATCCGTGGAAATTCCATGACTGGCATCCTCATGGGATAACTTTACGATCCAGGGGAAGGGAAAGCGGATGTCTTCGAGATGCTCTTCCGGATGTCCGATTACCTTGCCCTGAGGGATCGGAATACCATGAAACGCCAAGAGCGCGCGAGCAAGCGGCTTGTACAATCCGACGAACATCGCACGAGGCGGCGAACCGGTATAAGGGACGCCCGAGGCATCAAGGACGGCCGCCACCAAGACTTCCATGCGGGAGTCTCCGCCTAGGGATTCGACCAGATTGAAGACGACATCTGCCCCGGAGGAAACGACAGCCGCGCACAAGGCGGCCGGGGCCTTCGGCGCGGGCAGCCTGACCGTCTCCCAGCCTAGCTTCGCGCATGCCGCCTCGACGCCCGCGACCTCTTCAAGCACGGCGCTGACCGCTCTGGCGTCGGCGGCTGTCCCGCGGGCCAGACCGCCGGCATCCCCGTCGTAGAGTATCGCGACTTTCAGACGGCCACCTCCTTCCGGCAGCGGGTTTCCGCCGTCATCCCGTACGCACCGCCAGGCCGCATCCCGCCTCCTTGCCCGCCGTCCGTCGCGGCTGGAGACGACGGAATTCCTTCGGACTCGAGTCCGCCCGTGGCGACGGCGACATTATTTGGATAACGTGGCGCGTATCAAGCGAACGGCGCGAATGGAGAGGCCGGCCCGGGACGCGAGCGCACGGCGGGGCCCGGCGCGCGATCCGCCGGTCAGCGCCCCGATTCCGGCCGCATCAGGCCATTTTCTTGCGCAGCGCCTTCGTCTGGCATTCTCTCACGAACTGGCCGAGACGGCGCATGTCTGGCGGGGAGAGGCGGACGAACGCGAGACCGATGCGGCAGGGGTCGCCAAGATGGAACGCCTCGGCCCATGCCGTCGCAGCATCCGCCTCTACTCGGCCGCCTCCGTCCGGCAGCTCCATCTCGACGCGACAGAGCATCTCCGACGTCAGGAGACCCCGCAACCATCGGATCTCGGGGAGTCTTACGTTGGCGACCATCCCCAGGGCATCCATCTCATCGGTCCACGCATCAAGGGCGATCCCGTTGCGTGCGTCCCGATCCGAGTGATTATGTATGCGCATGGCAAAACGGACCATACGGCGGATTCGCATTGGGTTCCGTCGCTGTGAAATATAGCAGGTAGCCTTATGCCGCTCGGCCGCGAAATATTCCTTCAAGAAAGGTTGCGACGCCCCGGCATCAACCCTGTGATTGTTCGAAAACCGGTTCCAAAGTTTGCTCCAACCATTATCCTCCGCCATATTTGATCCCCCGCCGTAACTAGAAACCGCGCCACATCCCCTCTTTCATCTCTGCCCTTGGATCCTTTCCTACAATAACACGGCCCCAAAGGTGCAATGTCTGCCTTTATTCGAATGATAAAGAGGGGGCGCCGAGATGCACACTTAAGAAATTCGAATAATCAATTGTAAGCATAGAAGCATATATCATCGCTATAGCTCTCCCTCGACGCCCCCCGACAAACTTTAACCGATATTTCCATTCTCCCAGATGTACTTCCCATCTCTACATAAGCAATAAACAAGCCATTGCACAAAGCGCGCAAATTTAGAGGAGTATTTTATCGTAACATATTTGCATTATAATGAGTTATTGCTTTATATGGTCAAAAACGATAGACAGGAGATTATTGGCTTTATCTGTAACCCTTAAGACTCACATGTTACCTTTAAATCTCAAATATTTCCAAAAGGAAACGCCGCCCCGCTATTTTGTATTTAAAGCGCCACACTCAAATATTGAAGCACATCAAGCCCAAAAGGGTCAATAGCGCTCCCAAAAAGAGGCAGACGAATAATTGGAGTGAAAGCCACCCGGGCCGGTCGAGAGCTTCACTTAGCGGACCGCGCTTCCAGCTTCGGGCCACGTAAGTCATGGCCCATATATTAAAGACCCCGCTGGAAATAAACCACGTGACGGCCAGTCCCGAGGAGAGATAGCGATCCATGCCGAGGTTTTCGCCTCCCGTAAGGATGACCAACCCCATCCACAGGAGGGCCAGCGATATGGTCTGAATTATGGCGGCCGCGCAACTTTCCCGGCGCCAAGGGCGGTCCGGCGCATCATCGTCATATGGGCATCCGATCGCTATCCTCATAGCGTGGTGGGCCACGCCCCATGCCGCCAACATCGCGATGCCGAAAGCGATCACGGCCATGATGCCGAGTAGAAGGCCAAGCGCCTTGGCAAGGAGCGTTTCGAAAGTTAAATCGCCCATGTGCCGTTTCTTCCTGGCGAGCGCCTGCACATTCGGTCCTTTTGTAGCCGGCAAAGTATCGCGCGTCCCCGATCAGGTCCATTCAGTGCTTTGTGAGAGCGCTTCGTTAACTGCACCCATCCAAGGGCCGGCGAAATAACGAGAACGTTCCTCCCGCGTAGGCGCCTGCCGCTATTGCTTGCCGGGCGATGCTGGGGGCGTCAGACCGGAAGTCAACTCTATGCCCTTCGTCCACTTGGGGCGGCCGGATTCCCAGTCCAGCGTGGTCATAAATATTTTCGCCGGATAATCCGCCGGATCGCTCGCCTTTTTGCCGTCTTTCTCAACGCGGCATTCCTGGTCTATCCAAGCGAACTTTACCGCCAGACCATCCATTGTATAGGCCAGCCTCAGTTTGGCCCCGCCTGCGCCGGAAAGGATGTATTCTCCCACAGAAATGCGCTCGATCTCCGCTATGCCCTTCGTGTTATCGAATTTGACGGCGTCGGGAGAAATTCCGGAGAGGATATCTCCTGCCTTAAGGATTTTCGGGGGCGGCTCGACGAGTATATAAAGTCCCATCGTGCCGGAGAGCGCAAACTCAACACCCTTCGAGTAGCGTTCGGAGAACGCGCGCGCGATCTCGGGGGCGGCCGCCGAAACGGCCGACATGAAAAACCTGCCTCTTCCTTTCGGGACCACGAGTTCGCGCCGCGCGCCGCGGATCGCCTCCACCCGCGCCGGAGCGCCGACCGCGGTCTTCCATTCGAGCGCCACCGAATCGAAGCGGGATTGCTCCAGGACCAGGCATGAATTCGGCGCCTCGGCATCCGCCGCTGCCTTTCCCGCGCCGGACTCTTTATCCCTCCTGCCGGAGGCATCGCGTCCGCCGCCGCCAGCGGCGCTGCTCCCTACATCTTCTCCCTCCTCGCCCGTAAAGTATTTCGCGATGTTCTTCGCATAGATGGCATCGTAAACGAGGTAGGAGAAGCTGCCGACAAGCGCCAGGACGGCGCCCAAAGACAGCGCGGTCGAGAGTATGCGGCGCCACGGAGGATGCCCGTGCCTGGCGAGCCCGCTCACCTGCGTGCCGAGGACGAAACTATACCCGCAGTTGACGCACGCCTTGGCGGTACCCGGCACGTATTTCGCACAGGACGGGCACTGCTTCGACAGCGATACATCCTCCGCCACCGGCCCCTCGCCTTCCAGCGGCTGCAGTACGAATTCTTCCTCTTCGGGTTTCGCCTTGGATCCCGGCGGCGCCCCCGAAGCCTTTGGCATCCTTCCGGCCGCATCCCCCGCCGCCTGGACCTCCACTGTAGCGCCGCACTTTGGGCAGCGTATCCTGCGCCCGGCCAGCTCAGCCCTTACGGCCAGCATCGCCCCGCACCTGCCGCATCCGAACCTGAAAGCCTCCATGGCTTACTTCGCCCCACAGTCCCCGTTCCATACTCCGCAAGAAGCATGGCGCCACCGGCGAACGTTTCCGAAATGGCCATTATACCATTATCCTTGATTGCAAGGCCACGCACGGTTAGTTTTCAGCCTTGGCGCGGGGCGGGCGCGCCCACGGTTGGTTCAATGGAGACCTGTGTATGTCTAAGAAAGATTTCGATGCCGGCCGAATGCCGATAATCGAGGTGCCGTCGCGGAGAGCCGATCACGAGATCGCTCGGATACGGGGCCGTTTCGCGCGGCTTGCCGACCTCGCGGCCGCGGACGCCGATGGGCGCGAGCTGAGCAGGCGGCTGTTCGGCAGGCCGCTGGCTCCGGCGGACGCAGCGCGCGCGATATGCGAAGAGGTCGAACGGTGCGGCGACGCCGGACTTGTCAGGATATCGCGCATCCTCGAGTGGCCCGGCGCATCGGCGCGGAAGCTGCGCGTTCCGGCTTCCGAGATTGCCGCCGCGCTCCGATCCATCCCCAAGGCGCTCAAGAAGGCGATGGAGGAGGCGCGGGACCGGATCGCCGATTACCACCGCCGCCTGATGCCCGAGGCCTCCGTCGAGTGGACGAGGGGCGGGGTGCGGCTGGGCCTGAGATGGACCCCGATCGAGAGGGTCGGCGTATACGTTCCCGGCGGGCGCGCCGCGTATCCGTCCAGCGTCCTGATGAACGTGATCCCGGCGCGCGTGGCGGGCGTCGATAGGATATGCGTCTGCACGCCGCCCGGCCGGGACGGGGCCGTGTCGCCGGCCGCCTTGGCGGCCTGCGCTTTGTGCGGAGTGGATGAGGTCTACAGGGTCGGCGGGGCGCAGGCGGTCGCGGCGATGGCCTTCGGTACGCGAATCGTCCGGGCCGTGGATAAAATAGTCGGCCCTGGGAACCTGTACGTCACGCTGGCCAAGCGGACGCTTTTCGGGGTCGTGGACGTGGACATGCTCGCCGGCCCGAGCGAAGTCGTCGTGCTGGCCGACCGGACGGCCGACCCGGCGTGCGTCGCGGCAGACATGCTGGCGCAGGCCGAGCACGATCCGATGGCAGCCTCGGCGCTGGTCACCGATTGCGCCGAACTGGCCGATGCGACTCGCGTCGAACTTGCCCGGCAGCTCGCAACCCTTCCCCGAGCAGAGACGGCGAGGGAGTCGCTGGGACGCCACGGTTTGCTGCTGCTGGCCGACGGATTGGAATCCGCGTCGCGGGCCGCGGACGCGCTGGCGCCGGAGCACCTGGAGCTTATGGTTGAGGATCCAGACCGAGCGCTGGCGATGGTGCGCCACGCCGGCGCTATATTCCTGGGCCATTTCGCGCCGGAATCGCTCGGCGATTATGTCGCCGGTCCATCTCACACGCTGCCGACCGGGGGAGCCGCGCGCGCCTTCAGCGGGCTGTCGGTATGGACGTTTCTGAAAAGGACGTCCCTTATCGGCTGCACACCGCTGGCACTGCGGCGGTTGGCGACGGCCGTTAGGGAGATCGCCGCGGCCGAGGGGCTGGATGCGCATTGGAGATCCTACGAGGCGCGGCTGAGACTCGCTGCGGGACGCGGCGAACCGCCGCGGGGCGCGCGCGGCGTGCCGAATCAAGGATAGGACTACCGGAGAGGATGCAAAAGAACAGATGCCGACCGGGCGGTTCGGGCCAAAAGACAGACGAAGGACATCCTGCGGACGGCAATGTTCCGCTGAAGGCTATGGAAGAGGCGAAACAGTTCATACGCATACGAGGGGCCAGGCAGCACAACCTTAAGGGCATAAGCCTCTCGCTGCCCCGCGACAAGCTCATCGTAATAACGGGCTTGTCCGGTTCCGGCAAATCCACGCTGGCCTTCGACACGATATACGCCGAGGGGCAGCGGCGGTACGTAGAGAGCCTTTCTGCCTACGCGCGCCAGTTCCTGGAGATGATGGAGAAGCCGGACGTCGAATCCATCGAGGGGCTGACGCCAACGATAGCGATCGAGCAGCGGACCGGGGCGGCCAATCCGCGTTCGACCGTGGCCACGACCACGGAGATATACGATTATCTGCGCGTGCTGTACGCCCGAGTGGGCGAACCGCACTGCCCGGTCTGCGGCAGGAAGATCGAGACGCAATCCGCCGAACAGATAGTGGACGCCGTGACGGCGCTTCCGGAGGGGACGCGGTTCTCCATCCTGGCGCCGCTTGTGCGGGGCAAGAAGGGAGAGCATCGCG
>CALKMO010000312.1 GCA_937991785.1 uncultured bacterium
GGTTGCGCCGCCTGCCCGACGCAGCGGCCGTTGGCCGGCATCTCAGCATCGGACGCCTGGCCGCGCCAGGCGATTCGACTGATATGGGGGCATACCGGCTGAAGGCGCTGGAGGTTGACGGCAGGCGCATCGTACGCATGGAATTGTTCGCCGGTGAGCCTTCAGAAAGATCCGCGCCGTAATTCCGCAGCCCCGGCCGGGAAAACCGCAAAAACAGCACCCATGGCTAAAGTTCCGCCCGTTTCTCGACGATTAGGTCCTGATGGGGGAGTAGCGCCGGCGCGCGCGGCAAGGGAGGCTTATCTATGGCGAGGCTTTTCGGCGGGGTCGCGATCTTGTGCGTTCTATCGCTGGCGGTCGCGGCTTTGAAGTGGCATTCGGCAAAAGCAGGAGAGAAAAAAGCGGCCGAGAGTCAATCCGGCGAGGCCGAATTTAGAGCGGCGGCTCCAGCGGCGATCGGAAAGAGCCGCGGCGCCTCCAAGGCGGAGGCGAGCAGAGCGGCATCCCAATCTTCCGCAGCTGTGGGGCCGGCGGAAGGCACCGCCGCGTCGGCCGTCTCGATCGGCGAAGACCGCGCGGGATCTGCCGCGGGAGCCGCGGTCTTGCCATCTCGCCCGGACGCACGCCGCTCCTGCCCTCCGTCCATAAAACTTTCCCCGCCTTCGCAAGCGGCTGCGAAGATACTGGAGGGCGCGAAGACGCAGGTCAGGGAAGGCGCCGTTTATACGCCCGGTTATTTCAAGCTCGATTATCCCAACGGCGACATCCCGAGGGATAAGGGAGTCTGCGCCGACGTGATAGTCCGAGCTCTAAGATGCGCCGGCTTGGATCTTCAGAAACTTATCCACGAGGATATGAAGACGGCCTTCGATAGCTACCCGCAGAGTCGAATATGGGGGTTGACCAGACCAGACCCAAACATAGACCATAGGCGCGTGCCGAACCAAATCGCGTTCTTCTCACGACACGGCCTCCAGTTGGCGGCAGAATTCTCCCCGGCTACGCGGGACGAATGGCTGCCGGGCGACATCGTCTTCTGGAAACTTCCGAACGGGAAGGATCACTGCGGCATAGTTTCCGACGCGGAAAACGCCGAAGGCGTACCGCTTGTAATCCATAACCACGAAAAGTGCGTGGAGGAAGATTGTCTCCTGAAATGGAAAATAGTAGGACACTTCCGGTACCCGCCGCAAAGACGATAGCGGCCCGCATCGGTCTTGGCCATGTTGGACTTCCCTGGACGGTTCGAGCGCGAAGCTCCAATTGCGTAAAAATTGCAGCACCTTGCCTTGCAATGGCTTGAGATTCAGCGTCGGTTCGTAGAGCGCGCTTTTCGACGGCGCTTTCGACCGATTCGGTATAAGGGCCGTTTGAAAGGTCGTGGCGAGTGTGCGGCTTGGCGATATTTGCCGGTCGAAGGCCCGCCGTCCGCCGCTACAGGCGTGCGTTACTCCTCGCGCGCGGACTTTGAAATCGCCATGCTTTAGGTATTGCTCCGAATCATCCCCGGTCTTCTTCCATGTCCTGGCCCAGGATGTCTTTGATGACGCGAAATAGGCGGCGGATTGGATGGGATTATTGTTCAGGCATTATGCGCCATGCGCATAAGTGCATGGGCAGGATCGCTTCGCCCCTGTGACTTCGCAATAGGCCGCGACGCCTATTGCGCAACAAAGCCCATTATGTTTCCCCAAAAGAGTCTTTCGGGCGGAAAAACATCTGCTAGTTAAAACTGGGGACGATTCAGGGTATTGACATCATTAGCGATCGGGTATACGTTTGTAGTGTGCAGCGACAGTCCCCCGGACGTCGCGGAGTATGCGCTCGTGGCGGAACTGGCAGACGCGCCAGCTTGAGGGGCTGGTGGGGGCAACCCCGTGGTGGTTCGACTCCACTCGAGCGCACCAATCCGGCATCTTCGTTTCTAACAACATCATTTCGGAAAGACTTTTCACGGGCATCTTAAAGTGCGGCGATCTGCACGATGAGGTGGGGGAAGTGGCGATGCATATGACTTGGCGCGGTTCCAGATACTGAAAATATTCGGTCTGTCGCGCACCTTGTGCGCTCGGATTAAGTCAAGTTGGCAGGAAAAGTGGACGATGAATAAAATAGGTTCCGATTTTAGCGGCGAAGAGAAGGCGGGAGGTTTCGTCCATTCTCGCCGCAGGTGGCTTTCCGTTACGGAGGGGATGTTGTGGTGCGCCATGGCCGTATCTTTTGCCGGATGGGGTGTTCACGTCTACGCCCGTTGTGCCGGCGGAGGCGCGGCCGGATGGAAGGTTTCGATGCCCTTGTCAGAGGGGGGCGCGGATTTCCGCTGGAAGGTGGATATCAACCAGGCGGACGCGGCGGAGCTTGCGCTCTTGCCCGGCATAGGGCCGAAACGCGCGCGCCGGATAATCGAGGAAAGAGAAATAAATGGACCTTATCTGGGTGCGGTCTCCCTCTCCCGGGTCAAAGGCATAGGACCGAAGACCGCGGAACGCCTGGCGCCGTATGTGACGGCAGGCAAATAGGGAGAGAGCAAGAGGCGAGGTTTCGCCGGGCTTCCTCGCGCGAACCGGGTTCTTGGATCGAGTTGCGCGAGCGAAGACGGACCTGCGGGCCGCGCTTCGCGTCCGGCATATCCCCGTCCTTACGCTTCAGATGCGCGGCGGAGCCTTTCATTCGGTATTCCGCCGGTGCCGATCCCGCCTTCGGTCCGGGGGCGGCGCGTTCATGCTTAGTGGGAGCGGAGGGCGGTAGATGACTCCCACCGTATCCGGCCAGTCGGTTGTATGCCGGCGCTCCTCCCGCCGGGCGATTCCCGCCGGGAGGTTCCACGCTTACCTTGCGATAGTGCCGCTGGTCCTAATATCGGGGATCGGCATGGCGATGGGCGCGCGAATCTCATGGATCGCGATGGCGGACTTGCCTGAGGCATCCATGGACAGGCCCTTGAGCGTCGGCGTATGCCTTCTTGCGAGCGCCGGATCGCTGTTGGCGCTGGCAATAGCCTCGCTGCGGATGTGGTTGCGCATGCAAGAGGTAGAGAAGGTTCACATGCAGATCGTAAGTTCCCACGAGGAGGCCATGAGGGAGGCGCGGCAGTACAGGCGGCAAGTCGAGGCGCTCTCGCTAATGCGCGAAATCCACAGGACGGGCAATATCGCATCGCCGGAGGAGAGGCTGAGGCAGGCGCTGGCGGCGCTGGCCGAGGCGACCGGGCTTCGGGAGGCGACCATATACTCCATTGACCCGGAAACTTCCGCGCCCAGGCCGACAGCCACGTACCGCTCCGGCGACGGGAGCACGCTTTTCGTCCTGCTTAAGACCGGTATCGGTGGGGGCGTAGCCGATGATGTAGGCGGTGACGGCCGTCATTGGTCGAGGGGCGTGTCCTGCGGGAAGCTGGGCGTTGAGCGCAGGGACAGGAACCTTACCATAAGCGGCGACATATTCCGCGGCGAGGAGCGTATAGGTTGCGCGTGGCTGAGGGTGTGCGGCGACGGGCGGCCGGCCATACTTTCGCAGGATCCGGCGGACTTGCTCGAATCCGCGCTGAGGGACACGGACATCGGGTGCGGACAGGCGGCGGAGGTGTTCGAACACCGGAGGCTACTAAGGCGGCTCGACGCCGGCAAAAGACGCCTGGACCTCGCCTTGCCGCTCAACGCCGAGCACCGGATCGTAGGAGCCATGCGCGCAAGGCTGGACGCGGTGGCCGACGACGAACACGCCGCTTGGATCGAATCGGTGCTTGTCGAGGCGTCCGACCATATCGGCTTGGCGCTAAAGAAGGAGCAGGATTCGATCGAGGCCGCCACCGACGGTCTGACGGGCCTTTTCGTAAAGCGCCGCATGCTCTCGGACCTCGCCAGGATGATCTGGGAAAGCTCCGAATCGGGGCGGGGGCTCTGCCTGCTGATGTTCGACATAGACCATTTCAAGAAGGTAAACGACACGTGGGGGCACTTGACCGGCGACAGGGTGCTGAAGGGCGTGGCGAAGACGCTCATGAAATCGCTACGCGCGGACGACGTGGCCTATAGATACGGAGGCGAAGAGCTGGCCGTCGCCCTGCCGAATGCCACCGTGGCCAAGGCCGCGCAGGCGGCCGAACGAATAAGGGCGGCGGTGGCGGAGGAGGAATTCTTCGCCGAGGACGGGACAAGGGTCCCAGTCACTATTTCCATAGGCGTGGCGGGACTGACGCCGGATGTGCGGACACCCGATGCGCTAATCGCCAGGGCGGACGCCGCCCTCTACGCCAGCAAGCGCAACGGGCGCGACAGGGTCACCGTCTGGTCGCCGGAATTGGCGCCGCCTCAGCGAGCGTGAATCGGGATGCCTTCCCCATGCGCCCGAGTCCGTCGTCGATGCGTCCGTCTTTCCGCACCGCCGCACGGCCGACCGGACCGGACGTATCATATGATCTGCCCGATGCGGACGGATTCTTTCAGGCGCTGCGAATTTGCCCTTCCCTCCCGCCGCAATGTTGAAGTCGTCGGCTAAGCGGCTGCGAGCGGTGCACCAAGATAGCTTGCGTCTTTAACGACGCCGCGCATTTGCGGCGGCTCCGCAAAGTCCTAAGGGCGGGGAGGCGCACCGCCTCCCCTACACTTCTTGCAGGACGCATAATGCTTGAGCAATATTTCTGTCCCATCGGCCGTCTATTCCGTCTCCTTTGAAAGGAGCCGGTTGCGCTGCAGGCTGGAAGAGAGCGAGGCCGAGAGGAAAGATGGCGTCGGAAAAGCGATCAGATGCATTTTTATGGAATTTTGGATGATCGAACCGGCCGCCGGCAAGGCTAAAGATCGCGTTCGAGACACAAAAGGGCCCTGTCGGGACGGAGTATCCCAAGGAATCCTCAGGATTCTTATCGCTCTGGCCATTTGTTGAGCGATC
>CALKMO010000313.1 GCA_937991785.1 uncultured bacterium
GCGGAGCGCTCGGCCGCGGACTGTTCGCGCGCCGGGAAACCTAAGGGATCGGCATGACGAAAAGCTACGGGCGCCGAAGGGCCTTGGGCCGGGAAGTCCCAGGGGCCGAGAGCCCGAGCACCGGGAAGCGCTTGAAGCCGAATGGCGGAGGCGTGGAAGGGGCGGCCCGGGCGGGGACCGACGGCAAAGAAGTGGGCGGGGGACGGAGAGATGAACCTATCGTATTGCCGTAGGGGATCGCCTAACGAGCGGAAGGGAGTGGCGATCCTGCTGGTAGTGGCAATACTTGCCGGGCTGCTAGCGCTGGCCGCTCCGTTCGCGCTCTCCATGGCGTTGTATTCGAAAGTCTCCCGCGGCCACATGGAATCGGTCCGCGCGCGCCTGGCGGCGGAGGGAGCGATAAGCTACGCGGTATCCGAGCTGCACAAGACAATAGACGTTAACGAGCGCTACATGATGCAGCCTGCGCCGTGGAACACCCCCGATTGGGATACGGTGGACGAGTTCCGCATAAGCCTGGCGCGCTTGGCCGGCATCCCGCGAATCCAGGCGCTCGGCATCCGCTTTGACGATCCGAAGGATCTCCAGTGGTCTGTCCGCGTGGAGGACGAGCAGGGCAAGATAAACGTTCATACCGCGCCCCCACCGCTCATAGGGAACCTGCTGGGTTCGGCCATACTTATCGCCGACTACGAGCCTGGGGCGGAGACGCTCGAGGTCGAGGACGCCGAGGTCTTCAGGCACGACGGCGATCCCCAGACCTGGGACGGGTTCGTCCGGGTCGGACGCGAGACGGCCGCCTACCGCCACGCGGCGGGCCGCACGCTGACGATAGCTCCGGACCACCTGGCGCGCCGCCATCCCGAGGGCGAGCTGGTATACGACGCCCGCGCGGATGCGATAGCCGACTACAAGTTCGTACAAGGGCGCAAGACCTTCCGCCCGTTCCGCTCTATATACGAAATCAAGGCTGTATCGGATAAGGACAGGTCACTGTCGCTTCGGGCGGACGAGTTCGCCAGGATCGAACGTCTGATAACTGTCTGCTCGCTCAGGGACCGCGGACCGCAATGGGGAAGACAGGAGCGCGTCCTGAGCGCGGTGCAGGACGACCGGCAGCAGTTCGTGGTCGAGGATGCCACCGGCTTCGGGCCGGGATCGGTCGTGAGGTTCGTCAAGGACGGGAAGGCGCTGACGTTCGGCCGCGTCCTGGACGTCGTCGCCTCCAATCCGATGTCGCCAAGGCGTTCGTTCATACGGCTGGATCGCGAGATAGGGGTGTCGGCGGGGGGCGGGGGAGGGCAGGGGCAGGGGGATGACGTTTTCGTCGAGCCCGAGATAAGGCACCCGGTGAACGTAAACACGGCGCCGGTCGAGGTCCTGGCGGCGGTCTTCACCGGGGTGGCTCTGAGGGGCAACGTGAGAGCGGTGAGCCGGAACAATGCGCTGAAGCTGGCCGTCTGGCTGGTCAGCTCGAGGCCGGTCATCCGCGGGCCGGCAGACCTGGAACAGATCCTGCGCGCCGCGTGCTCCGCGAACATCATAGAGACGCACGAGCGGGACGCGCTGATAGCCAACGCGAGCGAGGCGGGAACCTGGAAGCTGCGGCTTTCCACCACGACCTTCTGCTACAAATCGCTGGGATCTTTTACGGTGGAGGGCACGGGTACGGTCAACACGCCCGCCGGGACGCGCGTCGCCAGGACGACGCTCAGACATCTCGTCACGCTCCCCCAGCCGCCTCCCGGAGACTTCCTGCTCAGGAGCCAGAAGGACTTCCTGCGTTTTATGGAGCGCCCCGCCTCGCACAGGGTAACCAGCTTCCCGCGCACCCTGTTCTCGCCGCAGGCCCAGCCGGACGAATCGGCGAAGGACGGTATCGGAGACGTCAGGCTCGACACCGCGCGGGTTTACGATCGAACCCCGCATGCGACATGGGTGGATCACTTCGAGAGGCAGGAACCGGCGATCAGGCCGGACGGGCTCGACCTGCGCAAGGCCGGCCCGCCGCCCATAAACGCCGACAAGGCTCTCAGATACGACTCGAACGGCTTCCTCCAGCCGACGGCCTTGGAGTTTTGGATAAAGCCGCTCGGCTGGGGGTCATGTGAAATCCTGTCCATAGGTGACGGCACCGACAGGAACAGGGCTTCCGTCTACTATGATGGCAGAAATAAGGAATTCGTCGTCGAGATGGCCGACAGGACCATGGAGGGCAGGACGGCGGCGCTGCGGTTCCCCTGGATTGTTCAAAACAGCGACTGGCTCCATGTGGCCGTATCGTTCCGGGGATGCGGTTATCAGGGACAGGAGATACGGATAGACGGGCAGTTCGAGGGCGAGAAGGAGATGCGATTCACGCCCGGCTCCCGGTTGGCGGCGGCAGTTGATGCGGAGGCTGCGACGATCGAGGTGGAGGACGCGTCGGACTTCCCGTCCTCCGGCGCTGTAAGGATCGAACAGGAAATCATCGAGTACGACAGCAAGGGAGGCAATTCGCTCAACGTCGTGAACCGCGGCGCCCGCTACTCGTACGCCGCGCCGCACGCCGAGGGAGCATTCGTGGAGATATATGGCTACGTCAACGGGCTGGCCGAGGATCTGACGCCGGGGGGCGCGAAGCTCGAGGACGACGTGGATAGAAACATGACGTGCAGAATAAATAAGCCGCGCGATCCGAACAAACCGAACGACCAGGGGGGCATAAAAGCGACCGACACGGTCATCCCCGTGGACGACGCGACCAGGATGCCGAAATCGGGGTTCGTCAATGTCGGCGGGGAGCTCTGTTACTACAAGGACCGGTCGGCGACGGAGCTGCGGGGGGTCGAGCGCGGGGTTGACGGGACCACGCCGCGCGACCACGGAGACCGGACCGGAATAAGCTGCATATCGCTGCCGGCATCGCAAGCGGCCGGCTACAAGTCGGCCTCCGGCGGCGGGCGGGGCGGCATAGTTCAGATAAACGGATCGGGCGACGAGACGAAGGTCGAGTGGATCGAATACGGCCGCATCGTGTCGAGGGACGGCAAGCATTACTTCCTTGCACCCTACAGCGTCCGGCCGGTGCCGGGCAACCCCGGCGTCATGGTAATATGGGTCGGCGGCTTCCGGGGCGTGTACTCGACGCCCGTCCTGGCCCACGACAAGGGCGCCAAGCTCATACCGGTCGTGCGCGTCCAGGGGCCGCAGTGCGGCCACCATTGCGATTCGTCTTCGAACCGGAGAATACGCCTGAAGGCGTCCCCTTACGGGGAGGAGGCAAACCCGGTCACCGTGATGGACGAGACCGACCAGGGCGAGCTGCGCTGGGTCAAGCGCGGATACTACCATGTGTACCCTATATACGAGCCGAACCCGCCGCCGGGCAGGCGGGCCAGGATAATAGATTGGGGCATGGAATTCTACGTCGGGCTGGACGATTTCGTGAAACGGACCTATGCCGCCGCGCGAGGTTCGGGGGCGGCGACCGGCGGACGCCTGATGAAATTCCCGACCGGCGAGATGCCGCACAATGCGCGGAACGTGAGCTTCTTCGCGGAGGGCGGGGCGATGGGCAGCCGCGGAAGCGGCATCCTGGACGAGGTCAAGTTCTCCTCGGGACCGTTCGCCGGCCCCTGCCGGAGCGCCGTCACGACCGCGGGCCAGGCGCTGAGCGCCTCCGACAAGGAGCTCGCCGTCATCGGGCGGAACGTGCCGAAATCCGGGCTGGCGCGCATAGGGGACGAACTGGTGTTCTATCGGGATTCCGGCACGGTTTCGGTGACGCGATACTTCGACCCGTTGCCCAAGCTGGAAGACAAGGCCGCGGTGGATCCGCCGAAGACGGCGAGCGAACAGGCGACGGTGTTGCGAAAGCTCGTCCGCGGCGCGTTCGGCACGCATGCGTCCGAACACGGGGAGGGCGCGGCGGTGCAAATACTCGATTGCACAGGCGTTACGGCGCTCTCCGCCCCGCTCTCTGCGGCCGACGATTCCTTCAGCGTGATTGACGGCTCGCATTTCGGACCGGAAGGATATTGCAGGATAGGACCGGAAGTACTGTCCTGGTGCCGCGGCGGCGGGCGGACGTTTTCGGGCATAAGGAATTTCCGCGGTCGCTTTGGCACGCCCGCCGGAAGCTTCGATGCCGGAGAGATCGTCCAGCCGATACCGTTCCGGTACTGGGACAGGTACGCGCCGGAGTACGCCGGCGAGGGGCTGGCGTTCTACCAATGCGGCCACTCGGAGCCAGACGCGGTGTGGACATCCGTGCTTCTAGCCGCGGTCGGGCCGGAAGGTATGCCGCCGCCCGGGCTGGTGGTCCCCCGTATTCTGGTCCGGTTCGACGGCTTCCCCGATTGGGACTCCAAGCCGACGAATCAACCGGGCGGTATCTACGAATTCAAGGGCGAGGGGGAGTTCCCGTTGGCCGGAGGAGAGGGAACCCGCCGGGGGGCCAGGGGCGTCAAGGCCGATCAGATAGAGATCCGGGTCTTCTGGCAATTTCTGCGCGGCGCTTATTACCCTAACAACGACTGGAAGCGGACCTTCGGCGTGGACTGGCTGGCCGCGACCTATTACCACCCGATGGTGGTTCATAGGCGCGAGGTGGTGGAGCGATGATGTTCCGGCAGCAGACGATACGAGCGGCGCCCGATCTTTCCGGCCCGGCGTTGCGGGACCATCCCGGAGGAAGGCTGAAGGGATACGGGCGCTATGCCGAAGGCGCTGCCTGCGCCAAGCGGCGCTGTGCGCCCAAGCCGGCCGCCGAAGGCCTTCGCTGCGCGGCAGGTTTGACGCTGGTCGAGCTTCTCGTGACTATGGCGATCTTTGTGATGATGGCAGGCATGATGCTGTTCGTGGTCGGGGAATGTTCGAGGGCCTGGAGGGAGGGAGAGCGGCGGAGGATACTGTACGAGAAGGCGATGGGAGTGCTTCGGGTGATGGCGGACGACATAAGCGCCGCCGTCACCAGGGAGCCGCGCGGAGTGGACGAAGTGCGGGTGCGGTTCATCGGGGACATAG
>CALKMO010000314.1 GCA_937991785.1 uncultured bacterium
AGCGGTTCGATGCGGCCGTCCTTCGGGTTCTCGCGTCGCGCCTTTTCAAGGAGTTCCAGAACTTCACGGAATTTCTTCTCGCTGTACTTGAGCTCACGCTGCACCTGGTCCGGCGGGTTGCCAGGGCGGGTCAGGCGATAATGGGCCAGCGTCTCGTTGTATATCTCCGCGGCTTTTTCGTAGGAGCCGGGCTGCGGCCCCGAGGTCTTGACCGCCCCGCCGCCAGCCGGTCCCGCCGGAACGCCGGGCGCATCCGCGACATCGTTCTCGCCCGCGTCCGCTTCCCCGCCTGCTCCGACCGGTCCGGACCCTGTCTTCGCTGCGGCATCCGCGATGTTTGAGCCGCCCTTCCCTTCGCCCGCCGCTTCGTTTTCAGCGCCAACAGAGCCGCCGGCCGCATCCGCGCCCGCAGCCGGACCCGCTGCCTGAGATGCGCCCGCATCCGCCGCCCCGCTCTTCCGATCGCTCCCGGCGGCATCCGCAGAACCAGCCGCCGCGGGCTTCCCCCCGTCCGCCGGACCGGCCGCCGCCGCTTGCGCCAGCGATCCGGACAATTTCGAACCGCCGCCTTCAGCCGGACTGACCTCAGGAGCGCCGGGACCGGGACCGGGAGCCGCTGCGCCGGAAGGGCTTGCCGCCGTACCAGCGGTTGTCCTGGCCACCGCGGATCCGGATGTGCCGGACGCCTTCCCGGCAGCGGGCGCCGTCCTGCCGACGGGGGCCGAGGCGTCAACCGATCCCGATGGCATCCCTCCGGCTGTTTCGGCCCTTCCGCCGCCGGCCGTTCCGGCTTTACTCCCGGAGGTTCCGCTCTTCTTCACACCGGCCGAGCCGCCATCCCTTCCGCCGGCAGGAATTTTCCTCCCGGCCGCTCCGCCCCTGCTCCCGGCATCGTTCCCCTTGGCTCCGGTCCCCCTGCGGTCCGCAGCGAACAGCCCCCCGGCATCGGCGATGGCGAGCAATTCCTGCGTATCCGGAACCTTGCCCTTCAGATCTTTCAGCAAGGCATCCATCTCCATGCGCGCCTTGGCGGCCCACTCGCGGGCCTCATCGGTCAGCTTCCTGGCCTCCTCGACCGCCTTGGCGCCATCGGCCGCCGCCGCATGCGCCATGCGCCTTTGCTCTTCAAAATTCAGCAGATCCGCCAACCTGCCGTGCTCTCGGTAATGCATGGCCTGGTAATAAACGAGATACGCAGCCGGCAGTACCAGGATAAAGCCGAGAAACATAATAAACCGCGATCTTTTCTTAGGGAGGGAGCCCCTTTCCCCGCCGCCTCCCGTTTCCTGTTTGTCCTTATTAGGTTTCGTCGCCATGTTTTTTCAACCTTAGTCTTTCACGGTTCGGACCTCCGAGGCGATATTCCCGCGGGCGTTTGTGTGCGAGCCGTCCGCCCGATGCCCGGACGCGCTCGCAGGAAACCCCTCGGCCGGCTTCTCCCGCCGCGCAGTCCCCTCATGCGGCGCCCTCCGCAGGTCCGCGACAGCCGAAACTTCCGGTTCCCCGCACGGGCGCCCGGCCCAGGCGTCATCGCCTCGAGGACAGCGCACCTACAGCGGCATCTCTTTCGGAACGACCGCTATACCCTGCGCGGTAACTGTGAAACGCGCGCGATCGGCGTCGGGATCGCAGCCTATTTGGGCGCCTTCGGGAATATTGACGCCCTTGTCTACTATCGCGCGCTTTACCTTAGCGTACCTCCCTATGTTTACGCCTTCCATCAATATCGAGTCGCTGACTTGGCTGTAACTGTTGACCCTGACATCGGGGGAAAGGATAGAACGGATCACGGTCCCCCCCGATATGATGCAGCCCGGACTTACTATGCTGTCCAGCGCTTGCCCGCGCCTTGCATTAGGTCCTTCGTCGTTGAACACGAACTTGGCCGGGGGCCGCTGGAACTCGTAGAATGCCCTTATCGGCCAGTCCTGGTCGTAGAGGTTCAGCAGGGGCGTTACCTGCACCAGGTCCATGTTCGCTTCGTAATACGAATCTATCGTTCCGACGTCGCGCCAGTACCGGACTTCCTTGCGATTCTCGTCCTTGAAGTCGTATGCATAGACGGCCGTCGAGTCCGCCACCATCTCGGGTATGATATCCTTCCCGAAATCGTGGCTGGAATCCCGCCTGGCATCGGCCGAGACCCTGCGCACGAGCGTATCGGTGTTGAATATATATATCCCCATCGAGGCCAAACACTTGTCGGGATTGCCCGGGATGGCCGGGGGATTCTCCCTGGGTTTTTCCTTGAAGCCGATCACCCGCTGGTCCTCGTTGACGACCACGATGCCGAGTTGGGAAGCCCTGCTCTTCTCAACCTCGACGCATGCGATCGTAAGCTCGGCCTTCTTGGCCATATGGAAGTCCAGCATCTCCTGGTAATTCATTTTGTACACATGATCGCCCGCCAGGATGAGCACCCTCTCCGGTTTCTCCCGCTCGAGTATGTACACGTTCTGGAATATCGCGTCAGCGGTACCGAGGTACCAGCCGCCGCCGGTCCGCTGCTGCGGCGGCAGGATGCCGATGAACTCGTGCATCTCCGGCTTGTTAAACACCTGCCAGCCTAGCATGATGTGCCTGTCCAGGCTGAACGACTTGTACTGGGTCAGCACGTACAGGCGTCTGACGCCGGAGTTCAGGCAATTGGACAGCGTGAAATCTATTATTCTGTAGATGCCGCCGAAGGGCACCGCCGGCTTGGCCCTGTCCCTGGTCAGCGGATACAGCCGTTCCCCCTGGCCGCCGGCCAGGATCAGAGTGAGCGTATTGCCCAGAGGTCCTGTCCGCCTTCGCATGTTCCTATGCCCGCCAGTCGCATCCCGACGATCCCGGTCCCCGTCCTGCACTAATCTCCTTCTTACCTCAAGACCGCCGCGAATCAAGAGCCGTCCTTGCGGCGCGGAACCGTTTTCAAGATCGGGGAAGGGCAGAGCGGTCCGGAGACATCATCCGACAATGCCTGCGGTACGAACTCGCGGTTTCGCCCATCGCCCGCCGGAAACACCTGGCGAAATAGAGCGGATCGCCGAAACCCGCCTCCCTTGCGATCTCCCCGATCTTCATTTCGGTCTCCGCCAGCATGCGGCAGGCCTCGCGCATCCTGAGCTGCATCGCGTACTTCGCCGGCGGGATCGGCATCAGCTCCTTCCACTTGCGCCTGAACGCCGACGGCGACATGCCGTAATCTATGGCCAGCCCTTCGAAATCAATGGCCTCTCGGTAGTGGGCCTCTATGTACGCCCGCGCACCCCTGACGGATTTCTCCCTTTCCGCCTCCGGCGGCGCTATATAGCCGACCAGCGTATCCAGGATCAGCCGCTCACAGAGCCGGTCAATCAAGTCCGCGCGCCCGAATTCCCCCGCATTCCGCATAGCGCCGAGGATTTCCGCCGCGCATCGCCGCATGGCCGAGGCGTCGTGCGCACGCCACACCGGCTTGTCCGCCGGCAGCATATGCAGTTCTTCAAAGATCGGAACAAGCTCCCGAACGTAAGTTATGTACAGTTCCTCCCATTCCCCCTCCGGACCGTGACGGAACGCAACGTCCGGCCGCTGGACCATGACGCACGGCGCCCTTACCGGCCACGCGCGCCA
>CALKMO010000315.1 GCA_937991785.1 uncultured bacterium
CCGGCTTCTGCGCCTCCCCCATCCTTACCGAAGACGGCATTATATACGCTTGGGATACCGCTGGCGCCTGCCACCTGATTCGCCGCGGCAGAAAGTTCGCGAAGATACGGACCAACGAGCTGGGCGAGGGCGTCCGCGCCAGCCCGGCATTCGCCGGAGGAAGGATATACGTCAGGGGTGAGAGGCGTCTGTTCTGCATCGGCGAAAAGTAGAGGCGGCCAGCCAAGCGGAAGAGACGTCCTTCCCGGCCTGCGGGGCGTTTCCCCCGGCGGATGCGGCGGTCGAATTGGGCCGGGCCAGATCCTTCGCCTCCGCGGGCTTCCGGGCCACGGCTACGAGCGATAGCCCGGGCCAAGGCAGTACGTAATCGAGAAACCGCCAGAGCCATACGAGAGAATCGTATATCCTGAGCTGGAACGACGGAAGGCGGTTGCGCCGAAGGATTTTACCGTTGATCAACCAGCCGACGACGCCCATTCGGTTGAACGAAAACGACCTTTCGACCTCGAAGCCCGCCCCTTTCAGAAGATCCATCAGTTCCGGCTTCGCAAACCGCCTGTAGTGCCCCATGGCCTTGTCCAGCGGGCAATAGAGGATTCGCCAGCCCGGAACTAGGAGCAGGAGTCGTCCGCCGGGGATGAGAGTCGAGCGCATATTCGCCAGCGCTTTCGCCGTATCAGAGATATGTTCAAGAACATTCAAACACAATACGGTATCCATCGCCTCGCGGTATGGTTCGAAATCCTCCGGGCGGGCGGCGTCTATCTCGGCGACCTCCATGTCGTGGCGGCGGCGCGCAAGCCTGCGGAGGTGGTCGAGATGACCGGCGTCGCAATCGCTGGCCACGAATCTGTCGCGCGGCAGGAACTGGAGCGCCAAGTTCCCTATTCTCGATCCGACCTCCAGGATCCTGTGGCCGGCGTAGGGGCGCAGCTTGCCGGCCATCCACTTGTTGAATCTCGATGCATTGGAAAGATCAATCAGGGCGGCGTGGTCCGCGCTGAGGTTGGCCGTGGCGCCGCCAAGGATCGTGTGTTTCAGCATTACGAACAAGGCCCGCACGCCGTCCTTCCATGTGATCTTCTTGCCTTCCGCATAGGTCCGGCCGTCGTAGTTTATCGGCACCTCGTATATTCGCAGATTCATCTTCGCCAGCTTCGCCGTGATTTCCGGCTCGATGCCGAACCCGCGCGATTCGATCCCAACGGCGCGCAGGATATCGGTCGGCACGAGTTTGTAGCAGGTCTCCATGTCCGTCAGGTTCAGGTTCGTTAAGAAGTTGGAGAGGAACGTCAGCAGGCGGTTCCCAAGTTCGTGCCGGTAGCAGAGCACCCTTCGTCTTTCGCACGGAAGGAATCTGGACCCGTAGACAGCATCGGCCAGCCCGGCGAGCACCGGATCGAGGAGCTTGCGGTAGTCGTTCGGATCGTACTCGAGGTCGGCGTCCTGGATAAGGCAGTACTCGCCCGTGGCGCGCGCGAGCGCCGTTCGTATGGCGGCGCCCTTCCCCTGGTTTTTTTCGTGCTTTATCAGAAGGATGTCGCCGGGATGGGCCGCGGCGAGGCCGTCGAGTATCTCGCGGGTGCCGTCGGAGGAGCCGTCGTCCACGATTATCAGCTCGCGCCACACGCCGTTCGGCAGCGGGGCGTCCAGGACTCTGCGCACCTGCTTCGCGACCAGGTAGCGCTCGTTGTACACGGGCATCAGTATGCTCAGTTTCATGCGCCCAAGTTTACAAACCCTTTAGCGAAAGGCTAAGCGAAAATCGGACGCCCGATCCGCGGACCGGGATGGCCGGGCGCCGGAAAATTTTCTGACGTTTCAACCGGGCTCCGCCCGATGTAATATCCCGCGCGTTTCGAATGCGGCAGGCGCGCGTTCGGCTGGCGCGGATCGGTTGCTGGAACATCCAGGAATGGCGGTGCTAAGGACGGAAAGCGGTATTTCATGAGGATAAGGAGGACGATGCGATGGATCTGTCAGGGCTTGGGATCGCAGTGATAGGGGAAAGGGTAAACATGACCCGCAAGCGGATGCGGGAGAAGGTCTGGGAGCGCGATGCAAAGTTCATCGTACAGGAAGTGCGGAAGCAGCAGGAGGCCGGCGCAACGCATATAGATGTTAATGCCGGCGGCGACCCGGCCAAAGAAGTCGAAGACATGAAGTGGCTTATCGAGACAATCCTGCCTGTCACCGAACGGCCCCTGGTGGTGGATTCGGCTTCCCCCGCGGCGATCCGCGCCGCCATGTCTCTTATCGGGAACCGGGAAGGGACGATAATCAATTCCATATCCGGGGAGAAGGAACGCCTCGAAGGCATCCTCCCGCTGGCGGTCGAATACAAGACGGGCCTGGTGGCCATGCTGAACAGCGGGGCGGGGATGCCGAAGGGCGTCAAAGACAGGATGGGAAACGCCGAGATGCTGGCGGAGGCCATGAACCGCGCCGGCATACCAGCGGACAGGCAGTATTTCGATCCGCTGGTCTTTCCCGTATCCACCGATTCGGCGCAACCCGGCATCGTGATCGAGACGACGCGGGAGCTTAAAAAAAGGTGGCCTTCCGCCCACGTTTCCTACGGCCTGTCCAACGTGTCGTATGGGCTGCCCAGGCGCGTCGCGATCAACGCCGCCTTCGCCGCCATATTGCTGGCAGCCGGTGGTGATGCGTTCATGATAGATCCTACACAGCCCGAAATGATGGGCGCGCTGCTCGGCGCCTGCGCGCTTCTTGGAAAGGACGAATTTTGCATGAATTACCTGCAGGCTGCGCGCGCGGGAGCGCTCGGCGGCGATAGGAAGGGGGCATAGTTCAGGAGGCGGAGAACGGTTTGCTGCGCCAGAACCGGCAACGAACCGAAGGAACGAAATGGAGGGTTACGATGGTAAAATCTCACATCGCGGATCCGGGGCTGCGCAAGCGGGGCGTGCGCAAAGTGGAATGGGCGGACCGTGACATGCCGGTCCTGCGGATGATCCGCGAGCGTTTCGCCAAGGAAAAGCCGCTCAAGGGCCTGCGCATGGCGGCGTGCCTGCACGTGACCTCAGAGACGGCCAACTTGATGCGGACGCTGAAGGCCGGCGGGGCGGATGTGGCGCTTTGCGCCTCCAATCCGCTCAGCACGCAGGACGAAGTCGCAGCGGCGCTCGCCGGGGAGTACGGAGTGCCGACGTTCGCCGTCAAGGGCGAGGACAACAAGACTTACTACGCCCACATACGCGCCTGCCTCGACCGAAAGCCGCGGATAACCATGGACGACGGGGCCGATCTTGTGACCACGATACTGACCGAACGCAAGGAGCTGGCGCCGGGCATCCTAGGCAGCCTTGAGGAGACCACGACCGGCGTGATACGGCTCAGGGCCATGGAAAAGGACGGCGTGCTGCTGTTCCCGGTCATCGCCGTCAACGACGCCGATACCAAGCACCTGTTCGACAACCGCTACGGCACCGGACAATCCACGATAGACGCCGTCATGCGTGCTACGAACATGCTGCTGGCCGGCAGAACCGTCGTCGTGGCCGGCTACGGATATTGCGGCAAGGGGGTCAGTGCCCGCGCAAGAGGCATGGGCGCAAGCGTGATAGTCGCCGAAATAGATCCCTTGCGCGCTTTGGAGGCTGTGATGGACGGATTCCGGGTGATGCCGATGGCCGAGGCCGCCAGGATCGGCGACATCTTCATAACCGTGACGGGGAATACTTCAGTCATACGCGCCGAGCATTTCAAGGCGATGAAGGACGGCGCCATAGTGTGCAATTCGGGACACTTTAACGTCGAGGTGGATATAGATGCGCTGGGGAAGCTGTCGCGGAAGCTCGTCGAGGACGTCCGCCCAAACGTGGACATGTACGTGCTTGGCGACGGCCGCGCGATCTTCCTGCTCGCCAAGGGACGGCTCGTGAACCTGGCCGCGGCCGAAGGGCACCCGCCGTGCGTGATGGATATGAGCTTCGCCACTCAGGCGCTGACGTG
>CALKMO010000316.1 GCA_937991785.1 uncultured bacterium
ATGGCGCGCAACTCTGGGCCGGCGCAGGTTGGTCGCGATTTTCTGCGGCAGCGAAGGCGACAGGGATATGCTGGGCAAACGCTTCGCCGCCGCGGGACTGGCCGATTCCCCAGCGTTCCGTCTCTGCCGCGGCGAAGTATCCTCCGGCTTCGATTTCCCCGCCGCCGGTATCCTGGCGATCTCCGCCTCCGAGGCGCTCGGCAGGCAACTCCGCATCCGCCCGCACCCGAGGCCGGCCAAGGATCGCGTCAGGGCCATAGATGACTTCCTCGACCTCCAACCAGGCGACACGGTAGTCCACGCCGTGAACGGAATCGCAAAGTATCTCGGCTTGGAGGCGCTGGAAAAAGAGGGGAAAAAGCGCGAGTACATGGCGCTGATGTTCGACCAGGGCATAAAGTTATACGTCCCCGTTTCTCAGATACATCTTGTCCAGAAGTACGTCGGAGCGGGTGGGGCTTCGCCGCCGCTGAGCCGCATCGGCAGCCGCGCCTGGGCGCGAAAGAAGGAGAAAGTCGCGACCGCTGTCCGCGATATCGCCGCAGAACTTCTGGCCGTCCAGGCGGCCAGGCGAGGCAGCCCGGGCATCGCGCTCGGCCCCGATTCCGATTGGCAGGCAGACTTCGAGCGCGCATTTCCGTTCGAAGAGACTCCGGACCAGATCGAAGCCGCAAAAGCGGTCAAGGCCGACCTTGAAGCGCCAATGCCGATGGACAGGCTGCTTTGCGGCGACGTCGGCTTCGGGAAAACGGAAGTGGCCATGCGCGCTGCATTCAAAGTGGCCGCCGCAGGCAGGCAAGTCGCCGTCCTGGTCCCGACCACGCTGCTATGCGAACAGCACTTCAGAACCTTTTCCGACCGCTTCGCGGGCTACCCTCTGGTCGTGGAATCCTTGTCAAGGTTCAAGCAGCCCGCCGAACATCGCCGCATACTCGACAAACTCGCCGCCGGCTCCATAGATGTAATAATAGGCACCCACCGTCTCCTTCAGCGCGACGTGGCCTTCAAAGACCTCGGCCTGGCAATAATAGACGAGGAGCAGCGGTTCGGGGTCGAGCACAAGGAGTTCTTCAAGCGCCTGCGCACCTCGGTCAACGTCCTGACGCTCACGGCCACCCCCATCCCGCGCACGCTTCACATGGCCCTTATGGGCCTGCGCGACATATCGGCGCTGACGCAGGCCCCGGCCGACCGGTTTGCCATAAAGACCCGCGTAGTACGCTGGTCCGAAGACTTGATACGCCGGGCATCGCTGCGCGAAGTGAACCGCGGAGGCCAAATCTATTTCGTGCATAACAGGGTCGAGGACATCGAAAGGGTGGCGGAGAAAGTCAGAAGGATTCTCCCCGAAGCGCGTATAGTGGTAGGCCACGGGCAGATGGAGGAGGAACGGCTTGCATCCGTAATGCGGGCTTTCCTGAACCGCGAGGCTGATATATTGGTTTGCACGACCATAATCGAGTCCGGGATAGACATACCAACCGTCAACACCATATTCATAAACGAGGCCGACCGTTTCGGGTTGGCCGATCTCCACCAGCTGCGCGGCAGGGTTGGCAGATGGAAACACCGGGCCTTCGCCTACCTGCTGGTGCGCGACGAGGCGGCGCTATCCGGCGATGCCATGAGACGGTTGAAGGCAATAGAAGAGTTCGACGAGTTGGGAGCGGGTTTCCGTCTTGCCATGCGCGACTTGGAGATAAGAGGCGCCGGCAATCTGTTGGGGCCCGAACAGTCGGGGCATATCGCCGAAGTGGGCTATGACATGTACTGCAGGCTGCTGGAGGAAGCCGTCAAGAGGATTAAAGGACAACCGGTGATCGAACCGCTCGATGTGACGCTAGACTTGCCGGGCGAGGCGGGCATAGGCGAATCGTATGTTTCGGACGAGAAAGAACGCCTGGATATATACCGCCGCTTCGCAAGGTGCGGATCCGAGGCGGAGGTGGAAGCCGAGGCGGCCGCGGTGGCGGACCGCTATGGCCGTCCCGGCCCGGAGTTCCGGGCGTTTTGCGAAGAGACTGAACTCAGGATAATCGCCCGCGATGCTTTCGTCCCCTATGTAGGACCAGATAGGAGGGACGGATGTCTGGTGCTCAAGCTCTACGGCTGGGACTGCCGCGATGCGGAAAGGGCCTTGCGGGACGTACGCCTCAACTTGGATGTGCGCCGATTGGCCGGCCCTGCCGCCATTGCTATAGGCCTTAAGCGCCGGATACTGGACGATCCGTCCCAACTCCGCTCTTTCCTCAAAATGGTCCTCGAATGCCTCCGTCGCCACGCCCCAGGATCCAAAGCTTCAGCGGCCTCCTCCGATGCAATCGTTCGAACCTTCGCCAGTGCCGATCTGCGCTCCCATACATAGCCAGTGGCGCGAACGCCTCCGTCCGCACATGGTGCATGCACATCCTACTGCGATCCCACGCGCATGAACTGCCGTCGAAATCCGCAACTACTTCCAGACAAATGGTCCGATCGGCCGGACAACGATGATCCTTCCCGGAATACGCATGCCCCGAACTGTTAGCGCTCAAGCCTTAGAGTCATAACATGTTTATTAAAAGGCGATTACGCTGAAATCTCTAAGCTTGCCGGTTGGGCGGACATACATGGCACGCACTTTGCGTTTCCTCTTAGTGCTTCTCGCCCGTCGGCGGGGCGGGCGGGGACGCAGGGAGAGCGGAAAGCCATGCGTCGCCAGGTTCAAAAAACCCCGCCGCCCCCCGCGAAATTCTTCCAGCGGATGAAAGGCGGACTCTTCCGGCTGGCGACTCTCTCCTGTCTGATCGCAATCCTCCCGTCGCTCGCCAGTATCGCCCCGGCCTCGAATCCCGGCTGCTCTACGGCGGAGGCGACCGCCGAGTCGGCAGGCGCTTTGCGCTCGGTACGAACCTCCGGACGCCGCGCGGCCTGGACGTTCATGGTTTACATGGGCGCAGACAACAATCTGGAGTGGGCCGGGATAGAGGACTTCCTCGAGATGGCCTCTGTGGGAAGCACCGTCGAAGTCAACGTAGTCGTCCAGTTCGACAGGACGCCCGGGTTCGACACGAGATACAAGAACTGGAGCCTCGCCAACAGGTTCCACATCAGGACAGGTATGGAGCCGTACCCGAAGTTCGCCGTGGCCGACTGGGGGGACGGCAGGGGCGGCCGCGAAGTGAACATGGGCGACCCGAAAAATCTGACCGATTTTGTGAAATGGGCATCGTCCAATTTTCCCGCCGAAAGGTACGCCCTCGTGCTGTGGAACCACGGCGGGGGCTGGCGGATCATAGGCGATCGGGCCGCCGTTGGAGCGCGTAACGCCGCGTCATCGGTCGCGGATCGGCTTAGCGGCGCCGCCTACGGCGCGCCGGAACGGACGATCCTTTCTGACGATACGGACAAGGACGTTATGTCAACTCGCCAAGTGCGGGAGGCCTTGGAAGCCGCTGGCGTCAGATTGGACCTTATAGGCTTCGACGCATGTCTGATGGGCATGATCGAAGTCGCCTACGAGCTTAAGGATATCGGCGCATCGGTCATGGTCGCATCGGAAAAGACCGAGCCCGGTCCTGGATGGCCCTACGACACGATCCTGCGCGGGCTGGTCGCCAACCCTTCCTGGACGCCGGCCCAGTTGGCATCGCACATCGTGGACATGTACTGGGAATCCTACGGCGGGGAGACGATGGCGGCGTTCGACCTGTCTCGGATCGAATCTCTGACCGAGGCGATCTGGTTGCTGGCCGACGTCATTCGGACAGGATGGAAAGACGGCCCCGGAGTTGCACGGGAGGCTGCGGCTGAGGTATTCCGTCGCTTCGACGAGGCGCTGATAAGGGAACGTCACGGTGCGGCGACCCCAGGCGCGCGCGGGCTGGCCATTTATATGCCGCGCAAGTTATCCGAGTTCGACGCGGCGTATTCTGCGGAAACCATCCGTTTCGCCGCCGATGGAACTTGGGATGAATTTCTTGCCGAGTATTACCGCTCGATGAAAGGTTCCTGGGTCGAGGTCGCGCGGCGCGATGCGCAGGAATTCGCCACCGACCCCTGGGCCGGGCGCTTCGACCACGCGGACTTGCTCGACCTGTGCGCCAGGCTGGCCGGCGCCGAGCAGGGCGGGCTGCGCGCCGCCGCATCGCCGGAGATCGGCTTGGCGCCTCTGATCGTCAACTTCCACGCCTCGCTCGATGAAGGAGATGCCGCCGCGCAAGAAGACTGCGCCGGGACGGGCGGCGGCGGCGGAATTGCAAGCTACTTTTGGGACTTCGGAGACGGGACGTCGTCAGAGGAACGATGCCCCGTCCACATTTTTTCCGCCCAAGGAACGTACCACGTTAAAGTTTCCGCGCGGGACGGTTTCGGAACGCTCAGAACGGCATTCCTGACCGTAACGGTAATGGGCG